>JAPSJU010000227.1 GCA_031178025.1 Agromyces sp.
CTCGAGGAGGCGGGCATCTCCTGGCGCATCTACTTCGACGAGCTGCAGCTCGTCTCGTTCACCGGCGTGCTGCACGCTCCGGTGCTCGAGCGGTACTGGCGCACCGAGCACTTCGCCACCATGAGCGACTTCTATGAGGACGTGCGACTCGGCACGCTGCCGGCGTACGCGTTCATCGAGCCGCGCATGACCTACAACCACAACGACTTCCACCCGCCGTTCGGCACGCTCAGGGAGGAGGTCGTCGAGGGCAGGCCGGTGATCGACAGCGCCGTGTCCGACGTGCGCGCGGGCGAGGCGCTCGTGCACGAGATCTACGAGGCCATCAAGCGCAGCGATGCGAGCACGGGATCGAACGCGCTCAACACGATGCTGCTCATCACGTTCGACGAGCACGGCGGCACGTACGACCACGTCCCGCCGCCGCCGGCCACGCCGCCGCACGAGCGGTCGGAGGGCGAGATGGGATTCGGCTTCGATCGGCTCGGATGCCGCGTGCCGGCGATCGCCGTCTCGGCCTATACCCGGGCCGGCACGATCGTGCACGACGAGATGCATCACGCAGCGGTGATCGCGACGCTGTCTCGGCTGCACGGACTGGAGCCGCTGACGCGCCGCGACGTGGGAGCCAACACCCTCGTCAACGCGATCAACCTCGACGTGCCCCGCCAGCCCATCACCTGGCCCTCCACGACCCCGCAGTACATCCCGCCCAACCCGCAGACCGAGGCGCCGCACCCGGCGCATGCGCACAAGGACAAGCCGCTGAGCCCGCCGGCCCGAGGACTGCTCGGCCTGCTGCTCGCGAAGTACGGGGCCCCCGACGACGAGGAGCCGGCGAGCTACGCGGATGCCTACGAACTGCTGCATCGGTACGGCACGGGGCTGTTCGGCGCGCCCCGATAGAATCGGTGCATCCCCATACCGAGACGACGGAGCAGCATGTCTGAAATCAGTGCGGAGCAGGTCGCGCACCTCGCGAACCTCTCCCGCATCGCGCTCACCGAGGAAGAGATCGAGCACCTCACGGCAGAGCTCGGCCAGATCATGCGGGCCGTCGAGAAGGTGAGCGAGGTGGCGACGCCCGACGTGCCGCCCACGAGCCACCCGATCCCCATGCAGAACGTCTTCCGCGACGACGTCGTCGGCCAGACGCTCACCGCCGAACAGGCGCTCTCCGGGGCGCCCGAGTCCGACGGCTCGCGCTTCGTGGTGTCGGCGATCCTGGGGGAGGAGCAGTGAGCGAGATCATCCGCCTCTCCGCGTCGGAGCTCGGGGAGCGCATCGCCGCGGGCGACATCTCCTCCGTCGAGGCCACCCGCGCCCACCTCGACCGCATCGCGGCCGTCGACGGCGCCGTGCACGCGTTCCTCCACGTCGACGGCGAGCGCGCACTGGCCACGGCATCCGAGCTCGATCGTCGGCGTGCGGCGGGCGAACCGTTCGGCCCGCTCGCGGGCGTGCCGATCGCCATCAAGGACGTCCTCGTCACCGAGGGCATGCCCTCGACCGCCGGATCGCGCATCCTCGAGGGGTGGATCCCGCCCTACGATGCGACGCCGGTGCGCCGCGTCCGCGAGGCCGGTCTCGTGCCGCTCGGCAAGACGAACATGGACGAGTTCGCGATGGGCTCGTCGACCGAGCACTCGGCGTACGGCCCGACCCACAACCCCTGGGACCTCGACCGGATCCCCGGTGGTTCCGGTGGCGGCTCCGCGGCATCCGTGGCCGCGTTCGAGGCGCCGCTGGCGCTCGGCAGCGACACGGGCGGCTCGATCCGCCAGCCCGCGCACGTCACGGGCACGGTCGGCGTGAAGCCCACCTACGGCGGGGTGAGCCGCTACGGCTCCATCGCGCTGGCATCCTCGCTGGACCAGATCGGCCCGGTGACCCGCACCGTGCTCGACGCTGCCCTCCTGCACGACGTCATCGGCGGGCACGACCCGCTCGACTCCACCTCGATCCCCGAGGCCTGGCCGTCGATGGCCGAGGCGGTCAGGCGCGCCGATGTCGCGGGCCTTCGCATCGGCGTGGTGAAGCAGCTCGACGCCGAGGGCTTCCAGAGGGGCGTGCGGACGCGATTCCACGAGGCGCTCGAGCTCCTCGAACGCAACGGCGCCGAGATCGTCGAGGTGGATGCACCGCACTTCGAGTACGCGATCGCGGCGTACTACCTGATCCTCCCGGCCGAGGCGTCCTCGAACCTCGCCAAGTTCGACTCGGTCCGATTCGGGTTGCGCGTGACGCCGGACGGCGGGGGCACGGTGGAGCAGGTCATGGCGGCGACGCGAGAGGCGGGATTCGGTCCTGAGGTGAAGCGACGGATCATCCTCGGCACGTATGCGCTCTCCGCCGGGTACTACGACGCGTACTACGGCAGCGCCCAGAAGGTGCGCACGCTCGTGCAGCGCGACTTCGACGCGGCGTTCGCGAACGTCGACGTGCTCGCCACGCCGACCGCTCCGACGACCGCGTTCAAGCTCGGCGAGAAGCTCGACGATCCGATGTCGATGTACCTCAACGACGTCGCCACCATCCCGGCGAACCTCGCCGGCGTGCCGGGCATCTCGGTTCCGGCAGGGCTCGCCCCCGAGGACGGACTGCCCGTCGGCATCCAGTTCCTGGCGCCGGCGCGTCAGGACGCCAGACTCTACAACGTCGGTGCCGCCCTCGAGCAGCTGCTCCTCGCCGAGTGGGGCCGGCCGCTGCTCGACCTGGCTCCCGACCTCTCCCGACACGAGCTCACCGCGACCGAGGAAGGCGCACTCTGATGGCGCGAGCAGAACTCATGGACTACGAGAAGGCCATCGAGCTCTACGAGCCCGTCATCGGGCTCGAGGTGCACGTCGAGCTCAACACGGCGACGAAGATGTTCTCGGCCGCACCGAACCCGGCGAACTCCCGGTTCCACGACGCCCCGCCGAACACCCTCGTCACCCCCGTGTGCCTCGGACTCCCCGGCTCGCTGCCGGTCGTGAACGAGCAGGCGATCCGATACTCGATCAGCCTCGGACTGGGTCTCGGTTGCGAGATCGCGCCGTCCAGCCGCTTCGCACGGAAGAACTACTACTACCCCGATCTCGCGAAGAACTACCAGATCTCCCAGTACGACGAGCCCATCGCCTTCGACGGCTCGGTCGAGGTCGAGCTGGAGAACGGGCGGGTGTTCCAGATCCCCATCGAACGCGCCCACATGGAGGAGGATGCGGGCAAGCTCACGCACGTGGGCGGCTCGACCGGGCGCATCCAGGGTGCCGAGTACTCGCTCGTCGACTACAACCGCGCGGGCGTGCCGCTCGTCGAGATCGTCACGCGACCCATCTTCGGCGCCGAGGCGGACGCCCCGGCGCTCGCTCGGGCGTATGTCGCCACGATCCGCGACATCGTGCTCTCGCTGGGCATCTCCGAGGCGCGGATGGAGCGCGGGAACCTCCGCTGCGACGCGAACGTCTCCCTGCGTCCCCGCGGCGCCGAGAAGCTCGGAACGCGGACCGAGACGAAGAACGTGAACTCGATGCGCTCGATCGAGCGAGCAGTGCGGTACGAGATCCAGCGACAGGCGGCCATCCTCTCGGGGGGCGGCACGATCACCCAGGAGACGCGCCACTGGCACGAGGACACCGGCGCGACCAGTGCCGGCCGGCCGAAGTCGGATGCCGACGACTACCGCTACTTCCCCGAGCCCGACCTGCTTCCCGTCGTGCCCACGACGGAGCTCATCGAGGAACTGCGCGCCGCGCTGCCCGAGCCGCCCGCCGCCCGGCGTCGACGCCTGAAGGCGGAGTGGGGCTTCACCGACCTCGAGTTCCAGGACGTGGTGAACGGAGGCCTCCTCGTCGAGGTGTCCGAGACCGTCGCCGCCGGCGCGTCGCCCACCGCCGCACGCAAATGGTGGACGGGTGAGCTCACCCGGCTCGCGAACGCCCGAGAGACGGATGCCGCATCCCTCGCGACAC
>JAPSJU010000228.1 GCA_031178025.1 Agromyces sp.
GATGTTCGGCATGATCATGCCGCTGAGGAACGTGCCGAATCGCTGGACTGCGACGCGCGCTCCCCCGGGCCGCTTCGACTCCGTCGACGTCGTTGTCATGGTGTTGCCTCTCTCGTGGTCACGACGCGGCTGCCCGGGTCGTGCTGATCTCGGATGCGGCGGCCTGTGCCGCCTGCTTGGCTTCGGCCGCTCCCTCAGCGGCCAGGGCTGCCCGGGCGAGCGCCTTCGCGTCGTCCTGGCCGAACCGCGCGAGGGAGGCGCGGACGTCTGCGAGTGCCGACGGCGACATCGACAGGCTCGTGGCACCGAGGCCCACGAGGACGACGGCGAGGAGCGGGTCGGCGGCCGCCTCACCGCAGATGCCCACCGGCTTGCCCAACTCGGCGCCCGCGGCGCCCACCTCGGAGATGAGCCGGAGGACGGCGGGATGCCACGGGTCCTGGAGCTTCGCCACCGTGCCGAGGAGCCGATCGGCGGCCATCGTGTACTGGGTGAGGTCGTTCGTGCCGATCGAGGCGAAGTCGGTCGCGGCGAGGACGCGGTCGGCGACGAGCGCGGCCGACGGCGTCTCCACCATCACGCCGGCCACCCGGATGCCGAGCTCCTTCGCGAGCGCGGTGAAGTATCGCGTCTCCTCGACCGTGGCGATCATCGGCGCCATGACCCAGAGCTCGGCGTCGGTCGCGGCGTCCGCCGCGGCGAGGGCCGTGAGCTGCTCGCGCAGGATGACCTCGGAATGACGCAGCGCGCGGATGCCGCGGAGGCCGAGTGCCGGGTTCTCCTCGGGGGCGTCGTTCAGGAAGGAGAGCGGCTTGTCGGCGCCGGCGTCGAGTACGCGCACGACGACCTTCCGGCCGGCGAATGCGGCGAGCAGCCTCGTGTAGTGCTCCTGCTGCTCCCGCACGCTCGGCGCCGTGTCGGCGTCGAGGAAGAGGAACTCCGTGCGGAAGAGCCCCACGCCCTCCGCGCCGAGCTTCAGCGCCTCGGCGGCGCCGTCGGCCGAGCCGAGGTTCGCGAGCAGCGGCACGGGCGTGCCGTCGGCGAGCGCGCCGGGGGTGACCGGTGCCGCCTCCAGCGCGGCGCGCTCCGCGATGCGGGCTTCGGCGTCCGCGACCTGCTCGGGCGTCGGCTGCGCGATGACGAGGTCGTTCGCCGCATCGACGATGACGGTGTCGCCGTCGGCGAGCGTCGCGGCATCCGCCGCACCGACGACGGCGACGATGGACTTCTCCCTGGCCAGGATCGCCGTGTGCGAGGTCGGCCCGCCGTCGACGGTGACGAGCCCGAGCACCTGGTCGAGGTCGAGCATCGCCGTGTCGGCGGGGGCGAGGTCGCGTGCGACGAGCACGAACGGATGCCCGGGGTCGGGCACGCCGGGCGCCGGCAGCTTCAGCAGGTGCGCGACGACGCGCTGCGAGATGTCGTCGAGGTCGGCGGCCCGCTCCCCCATGTATCCGCCCATCGAGGCCAGCAGGTCGCGGTAGGCGGCGAAGGCCTCGTACACGGCGCGCTCGGCGGTCTTGCCGGTCGCGAGGAGCTTCGTGATCTCGTCGACGACGCTCGGGTCCTCGGCCATCATCGCCTGGGCCTCGAGGACGTCCTTCGCGGCGCCCCCTGCCTGCGCGCCACGACGCGCGAGCTCTGCGGCGACGACCGACAGCGAGCCCTTCGCCCGCTCGGTCTCGCGCTCGGGGTCGAGGTGGCTCGGCCGGTCCACGGGGTCGGGGAGGCGATCCGCCATCCTCACGACTCGTCCGACCGCGACCCCCTGGCCGATGCCCGTACCCGTGATCTCCATCATTCGCCCCTTCCCTCGGATCGGATGGGCGGATGCCACGCGCTACTCGTCGTGATCGGTGCTGAGCAGCTCGACGAGCTGGTCGAGCACGGCGTGCTCGTCGCCGCCGTCGACGGTGATGGTGACCTCGTCGCCATGATCGATGCCCTGCGCGATGACGGCGAGGATGCTCGCCGCATTGACGGGTGCGCCACCGCCCTTCCGGATGGTGACCGACGCCCCTGACGCGGCGGCCGCCTGGGTGAAGAGCTTGGCAGGCCGAGCGTGCAGGCCGTGGGTCGATCCGATTCGAACTGTGCGTTCCACCATGATTCCGGTCTCCGTCGCTGGCTTCCGTTCCCTCGTTCACCATAGCCCGCGAGCTGCACGGCGGGAACCGTGGCGCGCATCGCGCCCCGGTTCACGATGCGGCCCCAGCGATCTCGAGGGCTGCATCGAGGGCGTCCCCGCCGTCGGCCGCGGTGGCGGCGTCGTCGGGGAGGATCGCGATCGGCACGGATGCCGCTGCCGCGCGTCCGCGCAGCAGCTCGAGACGATCACCGAGGTGCGCGCCCACGAGCAGGACGTCGGCCTCGGCGAGCGCCGCGTCGAGCTGGGACTCGCTCGTCGCGGTGGCGCGCACCGCGATGCCCCTCGCCGTCGCAGCGCGACGGATCCGATGGGCGACGAACGTGCTCGACGCGCCGGCGCCGCAGACCACGATGATGTGCATCATCAGGCCTCCTCGCCCGGCATCGCCCGGTCCTCGTCGATCGTCTCGTCCACGGCGGGTGCCGCGATCCATTCGATTCTGGCCGCACGGCCCGCCGCCGCCCACTCGATCTCTTTCCGCACCCCCGGAAAACGTCGACCGGCGAACGCCCCGACGGCCCGAGCCGGTGGTTGACTGGGCTGCGACCGCACGGCGTCGCGCGTGACGTCGGCCGAGACCGGGAGCTGACGTGGCTGAGAAGTGGGAGCGCCTCATCGAGGTGCTCGCGCCCGCCACGGGCTGGACGACCGCGTCGGAGCTCGCCGACCGACTCGGCGTCACGACGCGCACCATCCGCAACTACGCCGGGCAGGCGAACGCCGACGGCACCGTCGTGGAGTCGAGTCCGGCCGGCTACCGCCTCGATCGTGCCGCGTGGGCGGCGCGACGCACCACCACCCGTTCGGCGAGCACGCCGGCCGTTCGCGTCGCCCGGGTCATCCGATCGCTCATCGATGCGGCGGACGGCCTCGACGTGTACGAGACGGCGGCGGCCCATCACGTGAGCGACTCGACCTTCGAGGCGGACCTCGGCAGGGTTCGCGCCCGCCTCGAGGGCACCGGGCTCTCGCTCGTGCGGCACGGCCCGCGGATCGCGCTCTCCGGCCCCGAGACCGCACGCCGACGCCTGCTCGGCGCGCTGTTCCGCGAGGAGTCGTCACGCGGGATGCTGGAACTCGAGACCCTGCGAGCCGCATTCCCGGAGATCGCGGACTTCCGTTCCGCGCTCCTCTCGGGCCTCGCCGCGGCCGGCTACGCGCCGAACGAGTACGGCCTCAACGACGTGCTGCTGCACACCGCGATCGCCCTCGACCGCGTCGCGCGGAATCACCCGCTCGACGACGCCGGCGAGGCGACCCCGGATCCGGCGCCGGGTCGCGGCGAGAGCGGCGCCGACGGCGGAGGCGCGACGAGCGGCCCGCTCGCCGAGCTGCTCGCCCGTCTCGTCTCCGAGCACTTCGGCACCGCGGTCGGCGCCGCAGACCTCGCCCATCTCACCAGGCTGCTCGAGACCCGCGCGGCCACCCGCACGATCGCGGCAGCCGAATCGGATGCCGCCGGCCGACCGCTCTCCCCTCGGGTGCCGCTCGTGCGCCGCATCGTCGCCGGCGCATCGTCCGCGTACCTCATCGACCTCGACGACGAGGACTTCATCGACCGGCTCGCCCTCCACGTCGACAACCTCGTGGCCCGGGCGAGCGTGGCCTCGTTCTCGCGCAATCCGCTCACGGCGTCGATCAAGGCCGCCTACCCGCTCATCTACGAGCTCGCCGTGTACATCGCCAGCGAGCTGGCGCGCACCGAGGGCATCACGGTCAACGACGACGAGATCGCCTACATCGCCATGCACGTCGGCGCCCACCTCGACCGTCGTCGCTCGCGGGGCGAAGCCGTGCGCGTGCGCGT
>JAPSJU010000229.1 GCA_031178025.1 Agromyces sp.
GGTTGGAGGCGCGAAGTGGACTTCCCGGGCCTCGTCTCACGGATGGTGGCGCACGACCTGTCGCTCATCTCGGTCGACGCCAACGTGTGACCCGAGCGGCCCTCGGCATGCCGGGGGCCGCTCTGCGCCGGACGACTGCGCTCGAGTGACCGGCCGGCCCGCGGCCGCATCGGCCGTTCAGCCGCAGGGCGTCTCCGCGAGCGTGACCACGGTCGGATGCACGAGCGGCGTCACGCGGAGCGTCGTGGGACCGTACTCGCCGGGAACTCCCTGGAAGGTGGTTCTGACCACCCCGGTCTGGCCGGGCACGAGGTCGACGATGTACTTCACCGCGGGACGCTCGAGATCGACGACCGAGGGGCCCGTCTCCGTCGCCGTGCCCGGATCGAGGACAGCGGCCTCGGTGACCGATGCCCCGACCGGACCGTAGGCGAAGACCTCGGTGCGGTAGAACGGGTAGAGCTGGCTGTCCACGTACCCGGGCAGCTCCACGCCCTGGGGGATGTCGAACCACAGCCGCGTCTCCACCGTGTAGCTGGGATTCTCGACGTCGCAGGCGTTGGTCGTGACGACCGACTCGGTGCGCAGGTAGAAGTCGATCTTCGACGAGGACCGGTCGCGGAAGAACGTTCCGAGCACCGTGTCGCCCTCGTTGGAGCCGGGAAGGGTGCCCTGCAGCCGGGTGCCGTCGAGCAGCGACTCCGTCTCCGGGTCGGCGCTCCACATCATGAGGCTGCCCGCCTCGGCCGCGGAGACGAGCGCGTTCGCCATGGTCCAGACGTCGTAGTCGCCGGACATCAGCCGGTCGAACACCGTCGTCGCGGCCTCCTTGAAGAAGTCGTCCGCCTCGCCGGTGTAGCCGTCGTACCGGAAGTACGCCTGGTTCAGCACCGTGGCGACGACGTTGCCGGAGTCGAGCACCTCTCCCGTCGGAACCGACACGGGTCCGGTCACCGCGAGGATGTGCGAGAGGGCGATCGGGTCGAGCGAGATCACGCCGTCGATCTGCAGCCCGCGCAAGCGCTTCCACTGCGCCTCGAGGATCCGTCCCGCGGTCGGGAAGTCGGGGCGGCTCATCGCGCCGTTGATGTTCCGGGTGAGGATGTCGTTGTACAGGGCTTCGGCGCTCGGGTCGATGGCGACGTCCAACGGGATGCCCTGCGGGAAGTCCCCGCTCGTGACCTGCTCCAGCTTCTCGACGCGTCCCGCCTCGACGCGCATGAGGGACTGAGCCGCCGGTCCACCACCGAGCGCCGCCGTCTCCGCGTTGTTGAGGAACGCGGCCACGATCGTGCGCGGCCCGTCGACGCCGAGCAGCTCACCGGCGCCGACGATGCCGGCGTGGAACTGCGTCAGCATGTTCGACACCTGCTGCAGGGTGACGGTGTACTCCTCCACCGCATCGGCGACCTGCGGGATCATGAGGTGGGTCGCCGCTCCCTCGAGTTCCTCGAGGTTGCGGGTCACGCCTCGCGTGCTCGCGGCCAGCACGTCGCGAGCCTCGAGGATGGGGGCGATGTCGAAGCCTCCCGTCGCCGGGTCCCGAGTGAGGGAGAACGTGCTCACCAGGCCGACGCCGGGCGAGACGAGGTTCCGGGAGAGGCCGTCGATGCTCTCGGCGACGAGCCGGACGCCACGGAGGTTCTCTCCGAGCACGGGCACCCACTCCCCCACGCGCCAGAGCGGCTGCGCGGTCGGCTCGACGGCGTCGCCCGCCGAGTCGGCGAGCGCTTCGCTCAAGGCGGGAAGTGCAGCCACGTTCCGCTCGGTCGCGGCAGCCTGGAGCTCGACCACGGTCGCCCGCGCCTCCTCCAGGTCGTCGCGGACCGCGAGGGCCTGCGCGCCGAGCACGACGGCGCCGATTCCGGCGAGCACCGCCATGCCGATGATCGCGGGCACCCAGAAGCGGGCACTGCGGAGCAGGGGTCGTCTGGGGCGTCGGAGACGGCGTGTCATCGCCCCAACCCTACCGGCCGCCGAGGGCGCGTCGTGCGAGGGTCGTGCGGGCGCCAGAGCTCGGACGCGCGCATCAGGCGGCCACGGCGCCGATCATGTCGTCGATGACGTCGACGGTCTGCGTCCACGTCTCGACGGCGATGCACCGGACGCCGAGCGCCCTCACCGGGTAGTCGTTGCCTCCGGGATCGAGGCGGTCGCCGACGAAGAGCATGTCGTCGAGGGGGATGCCGGTCGCATCGACGAGCTTGCGCATGCCGTAGGCCTTGTCCACTCCCCGGCGGGTGATGTCGATCGAGGTGGAGCCCCCCGAACGGACCTCCAGCTCGGGCAGGTCGGCGGCGACGGCCTCGCGAAGCGCCGCCTTCTTGTCGCCCGCCGGGTCCCACCGCGCCTTCGCGGTGATCGGAGCGGCCTGGCCGAGTGCGGAGAAGGTGACCTGCGACCCTCGATCCTCCAGGACCGGACCCCACGTCTCCGCCTCCCAGAAGCCGAGCTCGCGAGCACGCCGCTCGAGCGATGCCATCGCGCCGGCCTTCTCCTCATCGGTGAGCGTCTCGGAGTACTGCTCGCGCCACTCGCCGGCCTCGAAGCGCACGTACTGGGTTCCGCAGGTGGGCATCAGGTGCAGCCGATCGAAGCGCGCAGAAGCGGCCTCCGAGAGTCGACCGAGCACTTGGGCGCTGAACTGGCCGAAGTGCCCACCCGAGATGATGCACACTTCGGTCTCGTCGAGCAGGCGGGTCAGCGCATCGACCATCGGGGATTCGAGCGGCGACTTCGACGGGGCGAGCGTGTCGTCGAGGTCGAAGGCGACGAGACGAGGGATCACGGGTCTCCATTCAGGGCGGGAAGCCACTGCGACGACGTCGCGTGGAATCAACATCCTCTCAGTGGAATGCGCTGCGACGCCAGTCCGTCAGTAGGCGCCCGAGGGCTTCACGATCGCCCGCGCCGTGCGCCAGAGGATCTGGATGTCGCCCGTGAGGGACCAGTTCTCGACGTAGTAGAGATCGAGTCGGACGGTGTCCTCCCACGACAGGTCGCTGCGCCCGCTGACCTGCCAGAGCCCGGTGATCCCCGGCTTGACGAGGAGCCGGCGCCGGGCCCAGTGATCGTACTTCTCGACCTCGCGGCGCAGCGGGGGGCGAGGACCCACGAGCGACATCTCGCCCCGGAAGACGTTGACGAGCTGGGGAAGCTCGTCGAGGCTGTACCGCCGGAGGACCCTCCCGGACCGGGTCACGCGCGGATCGTCGCGCATCTTGAAGAGCACCCCGTTGCCGTCCGATCGGCTCTGCAACGTCGTCAGGTGCGCTTCGGCGTCGGTCACCATCGAGCGGAACTTCAGCATGCGGAACGTGGCCCCGTTGACGCCGACCCGCTCCTGCCTGAACAGTGCCGGGCCCGGGCTGTCGCGGCGCACGATCCAGGCGATCGCGAGCAGCACCGGGCTCAGCACGATGAGTCCGAGGCCGGAGGCGACGATGTCGAAGGCGCGCTTCGCGTAGTACTTCGTTCCTTCGAACGTCGGGTACTCGACGTGGATGAGCGGGAGCCCGGCGACCGGTCGGGAGTGGATGCGGGGACCCGCGACATCCGTCAACGAGGGGGCGACGATGAGGTCGACGCCTCGCGCCTGCAGTTCCCAGCCGAGCTCTCGGAGCGCTCGGGGGGGCAGGTCGTCGGCTCCGGTGAAGATCAGCGTGTCCGCTCCGGTGGCGTCGATCGTCGTGAGCACGTCGGAGTAGTCGCCGAGCACCGGGACGTCCTCGACAAGGGGGGTGTCCGTACTGCCCCGCTTCGTCAGGGCGCCGATCATGGAGATGCCCGATCCCGCGCCGTCGCGGAGGATGCTCTGCACGACGTGCTCGGTCTTCTTCCGGTTGCCGACGAGGAGCGCGCGGTACACGTGTCGCCCCTCCCTGCGCTGCCGCATGAGCCAGCTCCGTTGCAGCCACCTCCCCACCAGCAGCAG
>JAPSJU010000230.1 GCA_031178025.1 Agromyces sp.
GCTCCTCGACGGTCGCGGTCGACGTGCGACGGCCGGGTTCGCGGGACTGCTCGTGCTGCTCCTCGTCGGCGGGGTCGGATGGTCCTGGCTCTCCGACACGGCGGCGCCCCGCATCGAGGCGGCGTCGCACGCCCATGGGGCAGCGGCGCCGGTCGCCGAGCGTCCCGCCGTCCCGGTGACGGCGCTCCGCACGCCGGCCGATGCCGCGGGGCACGTGCACGCCGTCGAGCTCACCGCGGCGCGCCATGACGTCACGCTCGCCACCGGCAGGACCGTCGAGGCCTGGGGCTTCGGGGGCGAGGGCGTGGCCGGACCGGAGCTCCGCGTGACGGAGGGGGACCTGCTCGAGGTCACGCTCGTGAACCGCGACATCGCCGACGGCGTCACCCTGCACTGGCACGGCTACGACGTGCCGAACGGCGAGGACGGCGTCGCGGGCGTCACCCAGGACGCCGTCGCACCGGGTGAGCGCTTCGTCTCCCGCTTCGTCGCCGACGAGCCGGGCACCTACTGGTACCACACGCACCAGGCGGCATCCGAGGGTGTCCGTCGGGGGCTCTACGGCATGCTCGTCGTCGAACCGGAGGGCGGCGTCGAGGAGTCGGTCGACCTGGCCCTGCCGGTGCACCGCATCGGCGGAGCGGTCGTCATCGGGGCGACCGACGGGCCGCAGTCGTTCGAGGCCGCCGAGGGCGACCTGGTGCGCCTCCGGGTGGCGAACACCGAGCAGACGCCGATCAGGGTGTCGCTGGCCGGCGCGCCGTTCCGGGTGGCGGCGGTGGACGGTCGTGAACTCGGCTCCGGCGACGACGTCGAGGGGCGGTCGGTCCGGCTCGGCGCGGGTGCACGGGTCGACCTCGTGTTCACCATGCCGGGCGGTGCCGTGCGCTTCGAGACCGATCAGTCCGAGAGCTCCGCCGTCGTCATCGCGACGCCGGGGTCGGAGGCCGCCGCCGCCGACCTCGAGAGGGTGGTGACCGACGCCCCCGAGCTCGACCTGCTCTCCTACGGTGACGGACCCCTCCCCGACCTCGGCCGCGTCACCGTCGAGGCCGACCTCGTCCTCGATCGCCTCCCGCGGTTCGTCGGTGGCGCTCCGAGCTACGCCTACGCGGTCAACGGACGCGTGTTCCCGCACATCGATCCCATCGAGGTGCGCGAGGGCGACATCGCCCGGATCACGGTGGTCAACCGCGGTTTCGACGTGCACCCCATGCACGTGCACGGCCACCATGTGCTCGTGCTCTCGCGCGACGGCGTGCCCGCGACGGGGGCGCCGCTCTGGCTCGACACCGTCGACGTGCGTCCCGGCGAGGTCTGGGAGCTCGCGCTCGTCGCCGACAATCCCGGGATCTGGATGGATCACTGCCATGACCTCGAGCACGCCGCCGGGGGGATGATGATGACGCTCGCCTACACGGGCGTCACGACGCCGTTCGAACACGGGGGGACGCACGGGAACCGCCCGGAGTAGTCGAGCACGCGCGAGACGTCGTCCCGTCGGCTAGGATCGGCCGTACAACCTCATACCGGGCCATCGACGCATCGCGGGAGAGCCGGCAGTGCTGCACCTCAGCATCAGCCGGCACCGAAGGAGCAAGCCTCCCCGCCAATCTCTCAGGTCACTACACCGCGATGACGAGGCCGCTCTGAAAAGCGGATCGGGCATTCCCGCCACATCCCGCCGAAGGTGAAAGCGCGACTCGTCGCGTGAAACTCTCAGGCCCATGACAGAGGGGGAGTTCCCAGCGGCATCCGCCGTACGCCGACGCGACTCTGGAGAACTCCGTGACCGAACCGGGCACCACCCAAACCGGCACCGCCGAATCGGGCACCGCTGCCACGCAGCGCCGCAGCCCCCTCGACGAGGTGCATCGCGCGGCCGGCGCCTCCTTCACCGACTTCGCCGGCTGGCAGATGCCCGTGCGCTACTCGAGCGACCTCGCCGAGCACCACGCCGTCCGTTCCCACGCGGGGCTGTTCGACCTCTCGCACATGGGCGAGATCGTGGTGGTCGGGCCCGAG
Source organism: Agromyces sp. (assembly GCA_031178025.1). Classification (GTDB taxonomy): domain Bacteria; phylum Actinomycetota; class Actinomycetes; order Actinomycetales; family Microbacteriaceae; genus Agromyces. The sequence continues at coordinate 2,026 of JAPSJU010000230.1, forward strand.
GCCGCCGACGCGCTCGACTACGCGCTGGCCGGCAGGCTCTCGGCCATCGCCCTCGGCCAGGCGAAGTACTCCCTGCTGCTGGCCGAGGACGGCGGCGTCATCGACGACCTCGTCATCTACCGCACCGGCGAGGACCGCTACATGGTCGTGGCGAACGCGTCGAACCGGGACGTCGTCGCCGAGCAGTTGCGCGATCGCGCCGCCGCCTTCGAGGCCGAGGTCTTCGACGAGAGCGATGACATCGCGCTCATCGCGCTGCAGGGACCGGACGCGCTCGAGGTGCTCCAGCAGACGCCGGGCTTCGGCATCCAAGGGCCCGGGAACGACGGCGAGGACTTCGTCGCCGCGCTCGGCGACCTGAAGTACTACCGGGCGATCGCCGCCGAGTACGAGGGTGAGCCGGTGCTCATCGCGCGGACCGGCTACACCGGCGAGGACGGCTTCGAGCTCTACGTCGCCCCCGAGCGCGCCGCGCGCATCTGGGACGCGCTCCGCGAGACCGGCGGGCCGCGCGTCGTGCCGTGCGGACTCGCGAGCCGTGACACCCTGCGCCTCGAGGCGGGAATGCCGCTCTACGGGCACGAGCTCGGCCGTGACATCCTGCCCGTTCAGGCCGGCCTCGGCCGGGTCGTGGCGCTCTCGAAGGAAGGCGACTTCATCGGTCGCACGGCGATCGAGCAGGGCCCCGCCGCGGACGCCCCGGTGCTCGTCGGCCTCGCCGCCGCGGGGCGTCGTGCGCCGCGCGCCGGGTACGAGGTCTTCGACGGAGACGGCCCCGACGCGTCGCGCGTCGGCACCGTGACGAGCGGCGCCCTCTCGCCGACGCTCGGCCACCCCGTCGCCATGGCGTTCGTCGCGCCGGATGCAGCGGAGACGGGTCGCCCGCTCTACGTCGACGTGCGCGGCACGCGCGTCGCGGCATCCGTCGTCGAGCTGCCCTTCTACACGCGGAGCGCCTGATCCCAGGCCGCGCCGCCACCGCGCCCACCGTACGTCACCACACCGCACCGCCGATCGCGAGGAGAACCCCATGACCGACCAGACCGCCCTGCAGTACACCGAGGAGCACGAATGGGTGCTGGCCGACGGCGACACCGTCACGATCGGGATCACCGACTACGCCGCTGAGAAGCTCGGCGACGTCGTCTACGTCGACCTGCCCGCCGCGGGCACGGCGATCACGAGCGGCAACGTCGTGGGCGAGATCGAATCGACGAAGTCGGTCGGCGAGCTCTTCGCGCCCGTCGACGGCGAGGTCGTCGAGTCCAACCAGGCCGTGATCGACTCGCCCGAGCTCGTGAACAGCGACCCGTTCGGCGAGGGCTGGCTCATCAAGGTGAGCACCGCCACCCTGCCGAAGCTCCTCACCCACGCCGAGTACCGCGCCCTCGTCGGCGAGTAAGGACGAAACGCCTCATGACCGCCTCCTCCGCCTTCGATCTCGACGCGTTCGGTCGTCGCCACATCGGCACGACACCGCGCGACCACGAGTGGATGCTCGCGGCGCTCGGCTACGACTCGCTGGACGCCCTGATGTCGGCGGCCGTGCCGACGTCGATCCGCATGGGGGAGGTCGTCGACTCCGTGATCCCACCGGCCGCGACGGAGCGCGAGGCGCTCGCCGAACTCGCGGCATTCGCCGGGCAGAACACGGCGCGCACCTCGATGATCGGCCTCGGCTACTTCGGCACGATCACGCCGGCGGTCATCCAGCGCAACGTGCTCGAGAACCCCAGCTGGTACACGGCGTACACCCCGTACCAGCCGGAGATCTCGCAGGGACGGCTGGAGGCGCTCATCAACTTCCAGACGATGGTGTCCGACCTCACCGGCCTCGACACCGCGAACGCGTCGATGCTGGACGAGGGCACGGCGGTCGTCGAAGGGATGCTCCT
>JAPSJU010000231.1 GCA_031178025.1 Agromyces sp.
ACGCGGGGCAGATCGCGTTCCCCGGCGGTCGATTGGAGGCGTCCGACGCCGGGCCGGCCGCCGCGGCGCTTCGCGAGGCCGTCGAGGAGACCGGCCTCGACCCGAGCGGCGTCGACGTCCTCGGCACGCTTCCGGTCTTCCCCATGGCGTGGAGCAACCACCTCGTGACGCCGGTCGCCGCATGGTGGACCCGTCCGTCGCAGGTCGCAGCGGTCGACCACGACGAGTCCGTCGACGTGTTCCGCGTTCCCGTCGCCGATCTGCTCGACCCCGCGAAGCGGGCGCACACGTCGCACACGGCGGCGGGCCGCACCTTCCGCTCACCGGCGTTCACGGTCGACGGCCGCGTCATCTGGGGGTTCACGGCACGCGTGCTCTCGCGCATGTTCGATGAGCTCGGGTGGTCCGAGCCGTGGGACGAGGAGCGGATCGTCGAACCGAGGGATCTCACCCGATGACGGATGCCGCGTCGCTGCCGTACCTCGACGAGCACTCGGTGCTCGTGGCCGCGAGTCGGGAGCCGACGTGGTCGGCACTGCTCGGCATGGTGGAGGAAATCGGCCCGTCGTGGTTCGCGCGAACGCTCGGAGCGATCCCTTCGGCGTCGTCGGGCCCGCGGCCGCTCGTCGTGGGCTCTGCCGTGCCCGGCTTCCGCGTGGCCGCCGCCGCCGAGGGCCACGCCCTCGCGCTCGCCGGGCGTCACCGCTACTCGCGGTACGTGCTCACGTTCCGGCTCCACCGGTCGAGCGCGAACGCCACCCGCCTCACCGCGGTGTCCCACGCGGACTTCCCCGGGTGGAGGGGAGCCGCCTATCGGGGGATGGTGGTCGGCACGCGACTCCACGTGCTCGCGACGCGCCGGATGCTCGGCGACGTCAAGCGCCATGCGGAGCGCTCCTGGAACCGGTGAGCGGTCGCATCGGGCTGGGGCCGTCAGGAGCTCCCGTTCCGGAGCCTCCGTTCAGGGGGTGCCGTCGAGGGCGCCGACGAGCGCGGCCACGGCGGTGACGGCGATCATCGCGAGGAGCCCGACGCGACGCACCTGCACCGCGATGAGCGCGTGCGACAGTCGCCGCCGCCGTGAACGCCGCGCTCCGACGATCAGCTCGCTCCCGCGACGATGAGCCCGGCGGTCGCGGCGCGGGCACGGTCGAGGCGTGCTGCGACATCCGGCCAGTTCACGACGTTCCAGAACGCCGCGACGTAGTCGGCGCGCACGTTCTGGTAGTCGAGGTAGTAGGCGTGCTCCCAGACGTCGAGCTGCAGCAGCGGGATCACGCCGAGCGGCGCGTTGCCCTGCTGGTCGAACAACTGGAGGACGACGGGCCGACCACCCACGCCGTCCCACGCCAGGACGGCCCAGCCGGATCCCTGCACGCCGAGCGCCGTGGCGGTGAAGTGCGCACGGAACGCCTCGAAGGATCCGAATCCGTCGTCGATCGCGGCGGCGAGTTCGCCGTCGGGCGAGCCGCCGCCGTCGGGCGACATGTTCTGCCAGAAGACGCTGTGGTTGACGTGGCCGCCGAGGTTGAACGCGAGGTCCTTCTCGAGCTTGTTCACCATCCCCAGCTCGCCCGCCTCCCGCGCCTCCGCGAGCTGTTCGAGCGCGGCGTTGGCACCCGTGACGTACGCCTGGTGGTGCTTGGAGTGGTGGAGCTCCATGATCCGCGCCGAGATGTGCGGCGCGAGTGCCGCGTAGTCGTAGGGCAGCTCGGGCAGGGTGTAGACGGGCATCAGCGTGTTCCTCTCATTCTGGCGACTCGCGATCGCGAGTCGCGTCGGTGGTGTCGCCGTCTCCGTCGAGACGGCGGTAGCGGCGGTCCTGGTAGAGCAGTGGCGGCGCGGGCGGCCCGACGATCACCTCGAGCACCTCGGCGATCACGAGCGACGAACTGCCGACCGGGACGACATGGAGTGCCTTGGCGCGCAGGGCGGCTGGAGCATCGGGGAGGAACGGCTCGCCGGTCGCGAGGCGCGACCACCCCTGCTCGGGAGTGAAGCGCGATCGGCCCGAGTGCGCGAACGCCTCGGCGAGGTCGATGTGCCTGTCGGCGAGCAGGTGCACGACGAAGCTGTCCGCGTCGAGGATGCCGCCGGCGGACCCCGTGGCGCGCGTGACCGAGAAGGACAGCGCGGGCGGGTCGACCGCGACCGAGGCCAGGCTCGACACGGTGAGTCCGACGGGACCGCGTTCCGCACCGGCGGTGACGATGGCGACCCCCGAGGCGTGGTGTCGGAACGCGTCCTTGAACGACTTGGCGAGGGACGGCGGCTCAGCGGGGAACGCGACCGGCGGGGCATCCGTCATGCGTGCGCGGCCTGCGGCGGGAGCGCGGCGATGAGGGGGTGGTCCTTCGGGATGGGGCCGACCTTCGCGGCGCCGCCCGGCGAGCCGACCTCGTCGAAGAACTCGACGTTGGCCTTGTAGTAGTCGGCCCACTCCTCGGGGAGGTCGTCCTCGTAGTAGATGGCCTCGACCGGGCACACCGGCTCGCAGGCCCCGCAGTCGACGCACTCGTCGGGGTGGATGTAGAGCGACCGTTCACCCTCGTAGATGCAGTCCACGGGGCACTCGTCGATGCACGCCTTGTCCTTCAGGTCGACGCACGGGAGGGCGATCACGTAGGTCACTGCGGCATCACCGCACTCGTCTCTCGCATGCCTCCACCGTAAGACCTCAAGTATGGTTGAAGTCAAAGCGAGGGAGTCCGATGCCGCAGCGCGATACGGGAACGAACGCCGAGGTCACGGCGCGCCACGCGCCCGATGAGCTGCTCACGGTCGGCGAGATGAGCCGCCGCACCGGCGTGGCGCCCTCGGCGCTGCGGTTCTACGAGGATCTCGGCCTCATCGCGGCCGTGCGTTCGGGGGGCAACCAGCGTCGATACGCGCGTCACATGCTGCGGCGCGTGTCGCTCATCTCGGTCGCGAAGCGGCTCGGCATCCCGCTCTCTGACGTGCAGTCGGCGTTCGCCGACGTCCCGCTCGACACGACGCCGAGCCACGCCGACTGGCAACGCGCCTCGCGTGGCTGGAAGGCGCAACTCGAGGAGCGGCGGCGCGGCATCGAGCGCCTCGAGCGCGAGCTCACCGGATGCATCGGCTGCGGATGCCTCTCGATGAAGGCCTGCAGCCTGCTGAACCCCGACGACGCGCTCGGCGATGCGGGCGCGGGTCCGCGTCGCCTCGGACCCGCCGCGGTGGGCGACCCCTAGAGGCGGATGGTGCGGCAGGCGAGGTGCAGCGCGAGGCGCACCTCCGGGTCGTTCATGTCGACGCCGAGGAGCTCCTGGATGCGCTGGATGCGCGTGGACACGGTGTTGCGGTGCAGCCCGAGTGCGGCCGCCGTCGCAGCGATCCCGGATTCGTGGTCGAGGTATGCCGAGAGCGTGGAGAGCAGCTCGCTCCCGGCGTCCTGCACGGGAGCCAGCAGCGAGCGCGCCGCAGGCACGAACGTGTCGTTGCCGGTCCAGGCCAGGAGCAGCTGATCGAGCCCCAGTCCGTCGACGCGGACGAACCAGCCGGTGGAGGATCGATTCGCGGCGATGCGTGCCGCATCGGCGGCCTCCCCGAGCGAAGCGGTGAGACCCGCGGACCCGTTCTCGAGCGATCCCACACCCGTGGCCACGTTGAACGATCGCCGGGCCGCGAGATGGAGCTCGCGCAGCGCTGCGACGAACGATTCGACCTGCTCGGCCGTCGGCGGCTCGCTGAAGCTCAGCCAGCCGCTCACGCCGCGGCCGCTCGTCGTCGCGTGCGAGTCGGCGGGGATCGCGGCGAACGCGCCCGTGACGAACCGGAGCAGCTGGAACGTGTCGACGCGGGTTCGGCCGATCATCCGGAACGCCAGGTGGTAGCCCGTCGTGCGCCACCCGCGCTCGAGCATCCGTCGCTCCACTTCGGTGTCGGGCGTACCCC
>JAPSJU010000232.1 GCA_031178025.1 Agromyces sp.
TCGCCGGCGGGATCGTCGATCGTCTGCTCGACGCGCCACACGCCGGCCGCGGCATCCGACTCGTCGATCGTGACGAGCTGCGGCGATCGGGCAGCCGGCCCCGTCAGGATCTCGTCATGCTCGGCGTAGTAGCGGTTGAGCGCGTCGGGCCACATGGGGCCGGGGTCGAGCAGCACGAGCTCGTCGTCGTGGTCGAGGGCCGCGAGCTGCACGCGCCGGAAGAGCTCGTTGCGCACGAGCACCGTGAACGCGCGGCGATTGGTGAGCACCGACGGCGGCGGGGGAGGCACGACGGGCGCATCGTCCTCCGGGAGATGCGCCGTCGGGTCGACGAGCTCGTTCCACTCGTCGACGAGACTCGAGTCGACCTGCCGGACGAGCTCGCCGAGCCACTCGATGATGTCGAGCAGCTCCTCGTTCTTCGCCTCGGCGGGCACCGTCTGGCGGATCGCGCGGAAGGCGTCCGACAGGTACCGCAGCACGAGCCCCTCGCTGCGCGCGAGCTGGTAGTACCCCACGTACTCGCCGAACGACATGGACCGCTCGAACATGTCGCGGACGACGGACTTCGGCGACAGCTCGAAGTCGCGGACCCACGGCTGGCTCGACGCGAACGTCTCGAAGGCCTGGGCGAGGAGCTCGTCGAGCGGCTTCGGCCACGTGACCTCCTCGAGCAGTTCCATGCGCTGCTCGTACTCGATGCCCTCCTGCTTCATGGCGCCGACGGCCTCGCCGCGCGCCTTGTACTGCTGCTGCGAGAGGATCGGTCGCGGATCGTCGAGCGTCGACTCGATGATCGACACGACGTCGAGCGCGTAATGACCGGTGCCGACCCCCGGAGCACCCGGCGCCTCGTTCGGGTCGAGCAGCTCGATGGCCGCGAGCGCGAACGGCGAGAGCGGCTGGTTGAGCGCGAAGTTCGGCTGCAGGTCCACGGTGAGGCGCAGGATCGGCCGGCTCGCGGCGTCCGGGGCGGGCAGGATCTCGACCACGCCGGCGTCGCGGAGCGTGCGGAAGATGCCGAGCGCGCGGCGGGCCAGTTCGAACTGCCGGACTCGCGGCTCGTGGTTGTCGAAGACGAGCGAGCGGATGCCGCCGACGACGTCGCCTCCGCGGCCGATCACGTTGATGAGCATCGCGGCGGTGAGCTGCAGGTGGGGGGTGAGCGGCTCCGGCTCGGCCGCCACGAGCCGTTCGTACGACCCTTCGCCCCAGGTGATCTGGCCGGCCGGCGCCTTCTTGCGCACGATCTTCTTGAGCTTCTTCGGATCGTCGCCCGCCTTGCGCACCGCGGCCTCGTTGTCGATCTCGTGCTCGGGAGCGAGCACCACGACGGTGCCGGCCGTGTCGTAGCCCGCGCGCCCGGCGCGCCCGGCGATCTGGTGGAACTCACGGGCCGAGAGCTGCCGCATCTTCTGGCCGTCGAACTTCGCGAGCGCCGTGATGAGCACCGATCGGATCGGCACGTTGATGCCGACGCCGAGGGTGTCGGTGCCGCAGATCACGCGCAACAGCCCGCGCTGGGCGAGCGTCTCCACGAGCCGGCGGTATCGCGGGAGCATGCCGGCGTGGTGCACGCCGATGCCGGCGCGCACGAGACGCGAGAGCGTCTTGCCGAACGCGGTCGTGAAACGGAACGCGCCGATCGCCTCGGCGATCTCGTCGCGCTGCTCGCGCGAGACGACGCGGATGGAGGAGAGCGCCTGCGCCCGCTCCATCGCCGCCGCCTGGGAGAAGTGCACGATGTAGACCGGCGCCTGCCTCGTGTCGAGGAGCTCCTCGACGGTCTCCTGCACGGGCGTCCTGGCGTACGAGAAGTGCAGCGGCACCGGCCGGTCCACGCCCGTGACCCGGGCGGTCTCGCGGCCCGTGCGACGCGAGAGGTCGGCCGCGATGTCGGAGACGTCGCCGAGCGTCGCCGACATGAGGATGAACTGCGCCCGGTGCAGGGTGATGAGCGGCACCTGCCATGCCCAGCCGCGGTCGGGGTCGCCGTAGTAGTGGAACTCGTCCATGACGACCTGGTCGACCGGGGCATCCGGACCCTGCCGGAGCGCGAGGTTCGCGAGGATCTCGGCCGTGCAGCAGATGATGGGGGCATCCGCGTTGACGGAGCTGTCACCGGTGACCATGCCGACCTGCTCGGCGCCGAAGATCTCGGCGAGCTGGAAGAACTTCTCGCTCACGAGCGCCTTGATGGGCGCCGTGTAGTAGCTGCGCCCGGCCGAGCGGCGTGCGACGGATGCCGCGTGCGCCGCCACCGCGACGAGCGACTTGCCGGTGCCGGTCGGCGTCGAGAGGATGACGTTCGCTCCCGAGACGATCTCGATGATCGCCTCGTCCTGCGCGGGGTAGAGCGAGAAGCCGCGATCGGTGGCCCAGTCGACGAACGCGTCGTACATCGCGTCGGCGTCGTACGGGCGCGGTACGCGGGCGAGGAGCGGCTCGGTCATCCGTCCGAGTCTGTCACGCGACGGCTCCCGGGCCGACCGCGCGTCGCCGCCGGTCAGCCGACGGGTGCCGCGGCCGTCGCGTCGAGGGCGATGTCGGGCCCGCCCGCGGGCGACCAGGCGATCGAGCCGTTCTCGAAGCGTCCGCTCCAGACGCCCGTCGCGGCGTCGACCTCCACGTCGCCGACCGGCAGGCCGAGCGTCGAACGCTCCCGGCCGAGCAGGGCCCAGATGTCGCACACCATGCCCCGGAGGATCACGGCGCCGTGGCGCGGGCTCCAGTAGACGGAGCCTCGCTCGAAGTGCGTGCACCCGCCCTCGCGGCCCTCGGCGAGGGGCAGCACGTCGGTCGTCGGGAGGCCGAGCAGCGAGGATTCACCGCCGGCGTGGTGCCAGCTGGCGGCGATGCCGCCGTGCAGTTCGTGCGCGCCCGTGGCACGCGACCAGATCACCGAGCCGCCCTCGTAGTCCCGGCGGTAGACGTTGCTCTCGCCGACGCGGCGGTATCGGGTCACCGCGTCGCCGAGCCACGGGTGCTGTGCACGCTTGGCGCTGATCGCGGGCACCGCGACGAGCATCTGGTTCGCCGGGTCGAAGCGCAGTGCGGAGCGGAACTCCGACCAGCTCACGTCCCGCGCCGTTTCGGTCGCGCGCGCGGGAGCGGGACCCGTGGGCTTCGTGGAGGCGAAGCGCGTCGGTCGGTTCATCCGGTGGTCCATGGTGCTCCGCTCGTGTCCCGGCGTGGGGAAGCCGGCCGCACCCGGTGGTCGACCGGGTGCTGACCGGCTTGCCGATCGCCGGCCGCAGTGACAGTTCCCCCTGCGGTCCACGGCACGGCGACCGGTCACCACGTTACGAGGCGGATGCCTCGAGCGGAATCAGGGTTATCCCTGAATCCCGGACCCCTCGACCCCGGAGTCCGCACCGGAGCCGCCCGCCGCCGCGACCGCCGCTCGCGCGAGCTCGGTCGCCGCGGCGACGATGGCCGCCCTTCGACCGGCGGTTCGATCGGGTCCGCTGCCGACGAGGAACGCGTCGAGGTGCCCCAGCACGGGCCACGCGTTCACGAGGGTCACGATCGTGAGGAGCAATTCGCCGGCTGCGGCCGTTCCGACGCCGGGCAGCAGCTCCCGGAACCGGGCGACCTTGGCGGCGTGGTACTCGACACGCGCCGCATCCGCGACGGTGGCGGGGCCTCGCTCGAGCCCCTCCCAGAAGACCAGGCGAGGAATGAGCCCGTCGGCGAGGTGGTGGTCGAAGAGGCGGCCGGCGTAGTCGCCGACGGCCTCGGGTCCCGCGCCCTGCATCGGCACCTCGTCCATGGCGAGCCGCAGGCGCGCGCCGAGCACCGCCGCGAAGAGGTCGTCCTTCCTGCCGAAGTACTGGTAGATCCGCTCCTTGTTGACCCCGGCGGATGCGGCGATGCGGTCGACTCGGGCACCGGCGAGGCCGTGCTCGCTGAACTC
>JAPSJU010000233.1 GCA_031178025.1 Agromyces sp.
TGGAACGTGCGGCGGATCCGGTCTCGTAACCTTCCCGTCATCTCTCGGTGACACGGCGGGTCACCACCGACTGGCATGATAGCGATGGGTTATATTCCGGGGTACACGCGAGTTCTCACGACTTGCAGCAAATGGGGGATGAGTGGAACTGCGCGACTACCTTCGGGTCCTGCGACACAGCTGGGTCCTCATCGTCGCGCTGACGCTGGTCGGCATCGCGGCGGCAGCGGGGTACTCGCTGCTGCAGACGCCGATGTTCAGTTCGTCGGCGAAGGTCTTCGTCTCCACGTCGGGCGGTGACTCGGTCACCGACCTGCAGCAGGGGAACAGCTTCACCCAGCAGCGGGTGAAGACGTACGCGGACCTTGCGACCACGCCGATCGTGCTGCTGCCGGTGATCGCCGATCTCGAACTCGACCTCTCGAGCAGCGAGCTGGCGAGCGCCGTCACTGCGGCTGCTCCGCTCGACACCACCCTCATCGAGATCACCGCGGTGCACGAGGACCCCGCCCTGGCGGCGGAGCTCGCCACCGCGGTCTCCGAGAGCCTCACGGAGGTGGTCGAGTCGATCGAGACCACGCAGGAGAGCGACGCGGCGACATCGCCGGTTCGCCTCACCCTCGTGCAGCATGCCGCGGTTCCGCAGCGACCGATGAGCCCGAACGTCCCGCTGAACGTGGCCCTCGGCGCGTTCATCGGCCTCGCGCTGGGGATCGGCACCGCCCTCCTGCGCGAGACCCTCGACACCCGCATCCGCAACGAGCGGGATGTCGAGGCCATCACCGACGCACCGATCATCGGCGGCATCGTCTTCGACCCGAAGGCGAAGGAGCGCCCGCTCATCGTGCACGCCGATCCGCACTCCCCGAGGGCGGAGTCGTTCCGGACGCTGCGCACCAACCTGCAGTTCCTCGACGCCGGGCGGACGAGTCGCGCCTTCGTGGTGACCTCCTCGATCGAATCCGAGGGGAAGTCCACGACGGCGGCCAACCTCGCGATCGCGCTCGCCGACGCCGGCGCCCGGGTCCTCCTCGTCGACTCGGATCTCCGCCGGCCGAAGGCTGCCGAGTACCTGGGCATCGAGGGCGCGGTCGGCCTCACCGACCTGCTCATCGGGCGCGCCGAGCTGCAGGACGTGATCCAGCGCTGGGGTCGGAAGGACCTCTTCGTCCTGCCGGCCGGACGGATACCGCCGAATCCGAGCGAGCTGCTCGGTTCCGCTGCGATGGTCGCGACCATCGCCGAGGTCGGCCGCGCATTCGACATCGTGCTGTTCGACGCGCCGCCGCTCCTGCCGGTGACGGATGCCGCCGTGCTCGCGCGCGTCGTCGGCGGCGCGATCGTCGTGGTCTCGGCGGGCCGTGCGCATCGCGCACACCTCAAGGGCGCGATCGCCGCGCTCCAGAACGTGGACGCACCCGTGTCCGGCGTGGTGCTGACGATGCTCCCGACCAAGGGGCCGGACGCCTACGGCTACGGGCGGTACGGGTACGGGTACGGTCGCGGGTACGGGTACGGCCCCGCGGTCGCTGCTGAGCCGAGCGCGACATGAGCCTCGCCGTCCTCGTCGTCTGCACGGGCAACGTCTGCCGCTCCCCGCTCGCGGCGCAGCTGCTCGTCACCCGCCTGAACGAGGCCGGGGTCGAAGCGCTCGTGCGCAGCGCGGGCACGGCAGCCCTCACGGGACAGCCGATGACGCCCGAAGCCGCGGAGTCCTCACGGCGGTACGGCGGCGATCCTCGCGGTCACGCGGCCATGCAGCTCAGCGAGGGCCTCATCGACGACTCGGACCTCGTCCTGACCGCCTCGCGCGAACATCGCGCCGCGGTCGCATCCCTCGTGCCCCGGGCCGCTCGTCGCGCGTACACGCTGCGCGAGTTCGCGCGGGTGGTCGACCACCTCGAGGCGGATCCCGAGAGCGTCGAGGCGCTCGAGAGCGTGGCCTCCCTCGAGGAGTTCCTCGGGCTCGTGTCGATGAGCCGGGGGTACGCGGTGCCGCCGAGGGATCCGGCCGATGACGACATCGTCGACCCGTACGGGCGCTCGATCGACGTGTACGAACAGGCCGGACGCGTCATCGACGCCGCGACGATGACGGCCGCCCGGGCGATGGCCACAGCGTCGAGGTTCGGCAGTCGTGGCGCGGCCTGAGCGGAGGATGCGGGAACCGCGCGCTGCGGGCTGGACCGCCGCGGGCCTGGCGGCGCTCGTGATCGCGGACCTCGTGCTCGTGTGGCTGGCGATGGACTCGACGCGCTCGGCCGCAGCCGGTGCAGGCACGCCGGAGGTGCTGCCGACGGTCGCTGCGCAGCCGGTGGCCCCGGCATCCACGCCGGGTGCGACGCCGACGGCGACCCCGCCGGCGACGGAGCCGACGGTGGGCGTCCCACCGCTCACCGCGGTGCTCGCCGCGGTCGACGGCACGTTCGCGTATCGCGCGGCGACCGGGACGTGCCCCGCGACGCCCGCCGTGCTCGAGACCAGCCGAGACGGGGGCCTCAGCTGGACGCCGTCGCCGCCCGCGGACGCGTCCGCGATCCGTGAGATCGTCACCGACGGCCCCGATGTGGTCTCGGTGGTCGCGAGCACGTCGGAGAGCTGCAGCCCCGTGCTGCTCCGCAGCTTCGTCCAGGGAGACGCGTGGCAGGTCACGGAGGAGTTGCCGCTGCGATGGAGCCTCGTCGACGGGAGCGTGGTCGCCCCCGGCGGTGCCGGCACGTCCCCGTGTGCGGACCCGGTGCAACTCGCGCAACGGGACCAGTCGTCCGCGGCCGTGCTCTGCGGCGACGGAACGCTCGCGGTGACGAGTGATACCGCCGTGAGCTGGGCCAGAACCGGACCGGTCGGCGGCGCGGCATCCGTCGCGGTCGCCGAGGAGGGGTACCGCCTCGCCGTCACCCGACGGGAGGGCTGCGGCGGGGTGCAGGTCGTGCCCGTCTCGTCGGCGCTCGAGATCGGGAACCCCGGAGGGTGCCTGCCCTCGGATGCCCCAGACGGTGCGACGGTGCTCGCGACCGGCGGCGACGGCACGGTGTGGGTGTGGTCGGGCGGCGTCGTCGCTCGCTCATTCGATGGAGGAACGACATGGTGACCGCCGCGATGCGCACCGAGACGCCCGCTCGCGCACGGCAGATGACCTCGGAGTGGTCGGCGCATCTCGCGAATCGCGTGGCGCTCACCGACGTCGCGGTGCTGGCCTGGGTGGTCTTCGGCACGCAGATCGCCTGGCTCGGGCTCGACGCCGCGCTCTGGGGGATCAGCGGCAGCCGGGATGAGATCACGATCAGCTACTCGCTCATCTCCCTGGCGCTGATCGCCGGCTGGATGTTCGCGCTCGACCTCTTCGACACCCGATCGGTCCGCGTCCTCGGCGTCGGCACCCAGGAGTACCGGGCGATCGCCGATGCCACCATCCGCCTCTTCGGGATCGTCGCCATCGTCGCCTTCCTGCTGCAGCTCGACCTCGCACGCGGATACCTCCTCATCGCGTTCCCGCTCGGTCTCGTCGTATTGCTCTTCTCGCGCTGGATGTGGCGCCAGTGGCTCATCGTCAAGCGCCGAGAGGGAAGCTACGCCTCCAGGGTGCTGCTGGTGGGCTCCGTCGAGTCGGCGACGACGATCGCGCGCGAGCTGTCCCGCGCACCCGAAGCCGGATACCGGGTGCTCGGAGCCTGCGTGCCGACCGACGCGATCGGCGGCACGCTCCCCGGGCTCTCCGTGCCGACCTCGGGCGGCGTCGAGCGGGCCCTCGAGGTGATGCGAGACCTCGGGGCCGACACCATCGTCATCACGAGCTCCGATGAGCTCGCGCCGGAGCGCGTGCGGCAGCTCAGCTGGGGTCTCATCCCGGGAGTCGAGCACCTGGTCGTCGCGCCGAGCCTCACCGACATCGGCGG
>JAPSJU010000234.1 GCA_031178025.1 Agromyces sp.
GTACGTTAGAGTTACGTGGTTGCCTGATCGCAGAGATGCGGAGGCGACATCCCACGCGCCCGTAGCTCAACGGATAGAGCATCTGACTACGGATCAGAAGGTTGGGGGTTCGAATCCCTCCGGGCGCACACTGGTTGAGACAGTGTGGAAGCGGCTCGCGAAAGCGGGCCGTTTTCGTTCGACGGGGCGGTTCCAGCGGAGTCCGCACGGCCTCGGAGAAGCCGACCGTGCGCAGCAGATCAACCCCCGAGACATCCGCCGGCCCCGTCGCTAGCGTGTCGGCCATGAGCTCCCAGCACCTTCCGCCCGAGACGCCGCCTGGGAACCGCGCACCTCGCGCCGCGCCTCCCGTGCAGTGGTGGGTGTTCGGCCCCGCGGCGGCACTGATCCTGCTGTTCACGGCGTTCGCGCTCATCGCGCCGAACGCCGCGGAGACGCTGTTCGGCGCGATCCAAGCGGGGATCGTCAACACCTTCAACTGGTACTACGTGCTCATCGCGGCGTTCTTCGTGGCGTTCAGCCTGTTCCTCGGATTCAGCCGGTACGGCGACATCCGGCTGGGGCACGACGACGACGAGCCCGAGTTCTCACTGCTCTCATGGTTCTCGCTCCTCTTCGCCGCAGGCATGGGAATCGGGCTCGTGTTCTACGGCGTGAGCGAGCCATTGAGCCACTTCGTCTCCCCGAAGCCCGGCGTCGAGGGGACCCCGGAGCAACTGGCCCAGCAGGCGCTCAGCCAGACGTACCTGCACTGGGGCGTGCATGCATGGTCGATCTACGTGGTCGTCGGACTCGCGCTCGCGTACGCCATCCACCGGAGGAGACGGCCGATCTCGATCCGCTGGACGCTCGAGCCCCTGCTCGGCACTCGCGTGGAGGGTGGATGGGGCCACGCGATCGACGTCGTGGCGCTCGTGGGCACCCTGTTCGGGGTCGCGACCTCGCTGGGCCTCGGCGCGTTGCAGATCAGCGCGGGCCTCGATTCCGCGGGCATCCTCGACCCGAGCGTGATCGGCGAGGTGCTCATCATCGTCGTCATCACGGTCTTCGTGCTCGCTTCGGTGCTCTCGGGCCTCACGAAGGGCATGAAATGGCTCTCCACGACGAACCTCGTGCTCGCCGGCCTCCTCGTGCTGTTCGTGCTGTTCGTCGGTTCGGGTGAGTTCCTGCTGCGCGAGTTCGTGCAGTCCATCGGCGCCTACGTGCAGGGCTTCGTCGCCCTCTCCTTCAACGTCAGCGCCTTCCAAGGAGAGGCGGGGGAGGCATGGCAGGCGGCATGGACCTCGTTCTACTGGGGGTGGTGGATCTCCTGGGCCCCATTCGTCGGCATCTTCATCGCCCGCGTCTCGAGGGGCCGTACGGTACGTCAGTTCGTCTCGGGGGTCATCCTCGTGCCGACGCTCATCGGCATCCTCTGGTTCTCGGTCCTCGGCGGCTCCGCGCTCGCGATGGAGCTCGCAGATCCCGGTAGCCTCACCGAGCCCGACGGCTCGGTCGACGTGGAGGGCGCGCTGTTCCGGCTCGCGTCGTACCTGCCGGGCGCTCCCGTGCTCACGGCCGGGATCATCCTGCTGATCGGCATCTTCTTCATCACCTCGGCCGACTCCGGCTCGCTCGTCATGAGCATGATCGCGACAGGGGGCAGGCTCAACCCGAAGCGCTGGATCCGCAGCTTCTTCGCCCTCATCACCGCGCTGCTCGCCATCGCCCTGCTCCTCAGCGGCGGGCTCACGGCGCTGCAGACGGCCGCGATCGCGATCGCCCTGCCGTTCTCGGTGGTCATGCTGATGATCTGCTGGTCGACGATCATCGCGTTCTCCCGCGAGCGGCGCGCCTACGCGAAAGCCGAGCGCGCCCAGTTCGTCGACCATATCGGCGAGTACTACGGGCTCGAGGTGGAGGAACCGCTCGAGCGGGGAATCGTCGCCCGGCCCGGCTGGGTGCACGGGCTCCGACGTCGTCTCAGATCGGGGGCCGACCCCTCCGCCGCCCCACGCCGCGCTTCACCGGCGACGCTCGCCGCCGAGAATGCACTGCCCGACGAGGTGCCGACCGCCGACGTCGACGACGTCGTCGAGCACGACCCGCTCTCCTCCGCCGACGAGCACGAGATTCCGGAGCACGGCGAGGACGACCCGCGATCGCTCCCGCGCTGACGCGGCGCGATGCGCCGTGACCCGCGCCGTCGCGCCCCCGGATGGGGGGCGCGACGTCCCGTGAACGGGGGCGCGGTGCGGGCGTCCCACTCCGTGGTCGGCGCGTGCTGCAGCGGATAGGCTCTGCACATCTGAGTCGCGATCGAGAGTTCGGATATGAGGGGTACACGACAGGCAGTCCGCTCGGGCTCCTGGTCGAGGACGGCCGACGCTGTGCATCGCGTGGGTGCGTCCGGAACATCCGGCGGTGGGGGACACGGCCGGTCCGCGGTCGCGCCCGGCGCATCGCGTGCATCGCGCGCCGGCCGGACGATGCGACACGCGTACGCGGCGCTCATCGCCGCGGCGGCCGTGATCGTCGTGTTCCGCGAGATCACCCGTCGCCTCGTGGGTCCGGATGCCGCGGCGGTTCCCTGGTCGGACGCCGGCGCCCTCGCGGCGGTTCCGGCGCTCGCCGCAGGAGCGGCGGTGTGGGCGATGCTCGTCGTGGCATCCGCCTCGCGTGCCGGCATCGACGCACTGGAACAGCTCGGCCTGCGCGGTCTCAGTGCCGCGTCTCGGGCGCGAGCCAACGGCGCGGCGTGGGCGGTCGTCGGGGTGATGGCCGTGCACTTCACGGCGGAGGCGTTCGAGGTGCTGCCGGGCGGTCACGCGGCGGTGGCGGTCGTGCTCGGCGCCGCGCTCGGCGTGGGCACGTTCCGGCTGCACCGGCACGCGATCGAGCACGACGCCTATCGCACGTTCAACCTCGTCGCGATGCTGCTCGCCGCGGGATGCCTCGCGAGCATGAGCCTCACGCCGACGGGCGCGTGGTGGACGCGCAACTTCAGCACCCTCGGCACCTCCGACGACATGGCGGCGGCGTGCTTCAACATCGGGATGCTCGTGGCGGGAGCGGGCATGGCCGCGCTGTCGCCGGCGCTCACGCGCCCGTTCGCCGAGACGCACTTCGGGGCGCGACGCGGTGGCCTCACGGCGATGCGGGCGCTCATCGCGGTGATCGGCATCGCGCTCATGGGTGTCGGCCTCGTCCCCATCGACGGAGCCACCGAGTTGCACAACGTCGCCGCAGGGGCTGCCGCGATCGCCTTCGGGGTGCTCTGCCTGGGGGCGCACCTCTGGGTGAGGCGGATGCCGCGAGCCCTCGTCGTCGCCTCGTACGCGGCGGTCGCCGTCGAGATGATCGCGGCGGTCCTGTACGACGGCCTCGGCCTCATCAACCTGACCGTCTTCGAGGTCATCGCGTTCACCCTCGTCTTCGCATGGCTGATCACCCTTGCCGCGGTGACCCACGCGCATCACGACGCACAGGATGCCGTGACGGGACGCCACATCGTGGGGGTGCTGCGCACGCGATCCGAGAGGGCGACCACGACGCGGCCGACGCGGCCGACGCGGATCGGCGCACGCTCGCCGCGCCGCTCCCGTCGGCTCGCGACATTCCACGAAGTTCGCCGCGCGCTTCCGCGAGGAGGGGCCGACGAGCCCCCCGAGGCGCTCGCGGCGGTGTAGGGTCGCCGGTCCGTCCGCCTCCTGCGTCGGGTAGCGTCGGATGCATGAGCGATGAGGTCACCATCGATCGCAACGACGACGCACGGCGTTACGAGTTGCGTCTCGGCGGGAAGATGGCAGGCTACGTCGCGTACCGCACGAACCCCGGCCGCATCACGTTCACGCACACGGTCGTGTACCCGGGGCACGAGGGCGAGGGGCTCGGCAGCCGGCTCG
>JAPSJU010000235.1 GCA_031178025.1 Agromyces sp.
ACGTCGTCGGGGCTGATCAGCGGCCCGCGCCACGCGCCGTATCCCGTGTGGTTCGAGAAGTTCACGGTGTAGACGGGCAGCACCTCGACGCCGATCCGCTGGAGGGGGAAGACGGCGGCCGAGTTGCCGACGTGCCCGTAGGCGACGGCGGACTGGATCGAGAGGATCTTCACCGTCCGATCATCCCACTCCCGCGGTGACCAGGCGTCCACCCGCGGCGTGCACGGCAGCGGCGATGTCGCCGGCGAGGCGCTCCGCGTCGGCGTCGCCGAGATCGTGCACCGTGAGCCGCAGCCGGCGTGCGGCCGGCGCGGCGGCGAGGGCGAACGCGTCGCCGGCGCGGGCGAGCCAGCCCCGTCGCATGAGCTGCTCGGAGACCTCACGCGCCGGTACCGGCAGTGCCACCCAGAGGTTGAGCCCGTCGCCGGCGGTCGCGGGCACCCCGAGGGCCGTGAGCCGCGCGGCGAAGGCGTGGTTCCGGGCGGCGTAGTGGGCGCCGGCGGCCTCGATCCGCGCCGCGACCTCGGGATCGTCGACGAGCGCGAGCACGAGGCGCTGCAGGAGGTGGCTCACCCAGGTGGTGCCGGGGCTGAGCCGCATGGCGAGCCGCTCGGCCGTGTCGGGATCGGACGCGGTCACCGCGAGGCACATGTCGGGCCCGAGGAACTTCGACACCGAGCGGACCAGTGCCCAGCGCCGATGGTCCGGCCCGATGAGCGAGTGGAACGGACGGCGGGAGAGCATCGAGAAATGGTCGTCCTCGATGACGAGCACGTAGGGATGGGCCCGCAGCACCTCGCGCAGTTCCCGTGCGCGTCGCTCGGAGAGACTGGCGCCGGTCGGGTTCTGCGCGCGCGGCGTGCAGACCACCGCCCGGACGCCCTGCTCGAGCGCCGAGCGCAGGCCCTCCACCGTCATGCCCTCGTCGTCGACGGGAACCGGCACCGCGCGGTATCCGCCGACGCGCACGGTGTGGATGCTGGTGAGGAAGCACGGGTCCTCCAGCGCCACCGCGTCGTCGCGGACGAGGGCTTGGGCGAGGAGCCGCTCGACCGCGTCGGCGGCGCCGCTCGTGACCGTCAGGCGGAGGTCGGTCGGCTCGAGGTCCGCGCTCATCCACGAACGCGCCCAGTGTTCCAGGTTCGGGTCGATCACCGGCTCGCCGTACAGCACCGGGCGGCCGGCCACGCGCGCGAGTGCCCGGGACGGGTCGGGGATGAGGTCGGGGTCGGGGTTCCCTGTGGCGACATCGCGGAGGACGCTGTCGGCGGCGAACCCCTCCTGGGCGACGGCGGACCGGTCGGCGACGTGCGTTCCGCCGCGCCCTCGCGTCACGACGACGCCGGCCTGCGTGAGCTGCCGGTAGGCCGCCACGGCGGTGTTCCGATTGACCCCCAGCGTCTCGGCGAGCGTCCGCACCGGCGGGAGGGCGTCGCCGGGATCGAGGGCGCCCCGCTCGATCAGCGCGCGCACGCTGTCGGCGATGTCGGCGGCCGATCGGCCGGAGATCTGGAGCGTCACGTGGGTATCCATGGTTGTTCCGAGTGTAGGACCAGTCCATGGTACCGTTTGGCCTAAGTCAATCACCCTTCTTGTTCGAACACCCTCGCGCGAGCGCGCACGACATCCCCGGAGGAACACATGGGCACCGAGACGGGCTCCAGCCGCGTGAAGCGCGGTCTTGCCGAGATGCTGAAGGGCGGGGTCATCATGGACGTCGTCACGCCCGAGCAGGCGCGCATCGCCGAAGACGCCGGTGCGGTGGCGGTCATGGCACTCGAGCGGGTTCCGGCCGACATCCGTGCTCAGGGAGGCGTCGCGCGGATGAGCGACCCCGACCTCATCGAGGCGATCATCGCCGAGGTCTCCATCCCCGTGATGGCGAAGGCCCGCATCGGCCATTTCGTCGAGGCCCAGGTGCTGCAGGCCCTCGACGTCGACTACATCGACGAGTCCGAGGTGCTCTCGCCGGCCGACTACGTGAACCACATCGACAAGTGGGCGTTCAACACGCCGTTCGTGTGCGGGGCCACCAACCTCGGCGAGGCACTGCGCCGCATCAACGAGGGCGCGGCGATGATCCGCTCCAAGGGCGAGGCGGGCACGGGCGACGTCTCCGAGGCGACGAAGCACATCCGCAAGATCACGAGCGAGATCAACATGCTGCGCTCGATGACGAAGGATGAGCTGTACGTCGCGGCCAAGGAGCTGCAGGCCCCCTACGACCTCGTCGTCGAGGTCGCGGAGACCGGCGCGCTGCCGGTCGTGCTCTTCACGGCCGGCGGCGTCGCGACCCCCGCCGACGCCGCGATGATGATGCAGCTCGGCGCGGACGGCGTGTTCGTGGGCTCCGGCATCTTCAAGTCGGGCAACCCGCAGGCACGTGCGGCGGCCGTGGTGAAGGCCACGACGTTCTACGACGACCCCTCCGTCATCGCGGAGGTCTCACGCGGCCTCGGCGAGGCGATGGTGGGGATCAACGTCGGCGACCTCGCCGCGCCGCACCGCCTCGCAGAGCGCGGCTGGTGACCACGACCCTCCGCAGCGGATCCGCAGGAGCCGGGCACGAGGACGGCGGCGGCCCGCGGGTCGGAGTGCTCGCGCTCCAGGGCGACTTCCGTGAGCACGCGCGCGTGCTCGCCGGCCTCGGCGCGCGGGTCTCGCTCGTCCGCCGGCCGGAGGAGCTCGCGGCCGTCGACGGGCTCGTCATCCCCGGTGGCGAGTCGACGGTGATGGACAAGCTCTCGCGCACGTTCGGCCTCGCCGATCCCCTCAAGTCCGCGATCTCCGAGGGGCTGCCGGTGTACGGCACGTGCGCCGGCCTGATCATGCTCGCGGACACCCTCCTCGACGCGATCCCCGACCAGCAGAGCCTCGGTGGTCTCGACGTCGTGGTGCGCCGCAATGCCTTCGGCTCGCAGAACCAGTCGTTCGAGACCGAACTCGACGTCCCCGCGCTCGGGGCCGAGCCCGTGCATGCGGTCTTCATCCGTGGACCGGTGGTCGAGTCGGTCGGACCGGGCGCCACGCCGCTGGCCGCGCTCGCCGACGGCCGGGTCGTCGCGGTCGAGCAGGAGCATCTCATCGGCACGAGCTTCCACCCCGAGATCACCGGGGAGTACCGCTTCCACGCGTACTTCCTCGACAAGGTCCGATCCCGCGCCTGACGCCGGCCCTACACTCGCAGCATGGTGCAGTACATCGCCCTGCTCCGCGGCGTCAACGTCGGGGGCATCGTCATCCGATCCGTCGAGCTCCGCGAACTGTTCCAGGAGATCGGCCTGCACGAGGTGCGCACCGTGCTCGCGAGCGGAAACGTGGCCTTCGCCGCGTCCGAGGACGCCGATCGCACGATGCTGAAGCAGCGGATCGAGCGCGCCCTCGGCGACCGCTTCGGCTACGACGCGTGGATCGTGCTGCTCACCCGCGTCGAACTCGAGGCCATCGTCGCTGCGTTCCCGTTCGACGCGGATCGCGAGGGGTGGCATCCGTACGTGCTGTTCGGGTCCGACGAGGCGCACCTCGACGAGCTGGCCGCCGACCTCGGGGAACTCGACGCCGTCGACGACGTGGTCGAACGGGGACACGGCGTGCTCTACTGGCACAACCGCCGGGCGAGCGGGATCGGCAGCGCGTTCGCGAAGCGCACGGCGAGGGCCAGGTACAAGCCGACGACGACGAACCGCAACCTGCGCACGCTGCAGAAGCTCCTCGCCTGACCGGTTCCCGAGGCGGCCCTGCAATAGAATGGCCTCGCGCGGACGGCGAGACGCCCTGCGCAGTATCGATTCAGGAGACGCATGTCCGGGCATTCCAAGTGGGCGACGACCAAGCACAAGAAGGCCGTCATCGACGCACGACGAGCGAAGTCGTTCGCGA
>JAPSJU010000236.1 GCA_031178025.1 Agromyces sp.
GCCGTCGCGCAGCGCGGGCTGCAGTCGCTCGGCGTGCTGCACGGCGACTGGTCGGCGCGGTCCGGCTATCGCGCGATCGCCGACCGCAGGGATTCGACGCGCGCGACGGCGATCGTGGCCGCGAACGACCAGATGGCGCTCGGGGCGATGCTCGCCCTCAAGGAACGCGGGTACCGCATCCCCGAGGACATCACCGTCGTCGGCATCGACGACATCCCGGACGCGGCCTACTTCGACCCGCCGCTGACCACCCTGCGGATCGACTTCGAGTCCCAGGGCAGGGCCTCGGTCGTCGAACTGCTGTCCCGTATCGAGGGCACCGAAGTGCGCACCGTCGAGCGCCCGCCGTCCCAGCTCATCGTGCGCCGCTCGTCGGGGCCCGCCCCCGCCGACTAGCCCGATGTCGGACCCCGCTGGCAGGCTGGGCGCATGGCGATCGAGGTACGGCCCGCTGACGTGTTCCAGGATGTCGCGTCGGTGCTCGGGCCGAAGAAGCCCGAGTCGAACGTGTGCTTCTGCCTGAGCTACCGGCTGCTGTCGTCGAAGGAGAACCTGGCACTGCGCGGACCCGCACGGGCGGAGCGCGTCGCCGAGCTGTGCCGGCAGGATCCCCCGCCCGGGGTTCTCGCCTACGACGGCGACGAGCCGGTCGGCTGGGCCGCGGTGCACCCGCGCGCCGACACGAGCTTCGCGAAGAATCGCAAGATCCCGAAGGTCGACGACGTCGACGTCTGGTCGGTGTGGTGCATCCGCGTTCGCCCCGGCCATCGCAAGCAGGGCATCTCGCACCGACTGCTCGAGGGCGCGGTGGAGTTCGCACGCGGGTACGGCGCCCCGGCGGTCGAGGGCTACCCCGTCGACAACCGCGGCGAGACCGTCGACCTCACCATGGCCTATGTCGGCACTCGGCGCCTCTTCGAGCGGGCCGGGTTCACGAAGGCGGCCGACACCGACTCGGTGCTCGCCGGATTCCCCCGCGTGCTCATGCGGCTGGAGCTGCGCTAGGTCGTCCATGTGCGGCATCCGCCACCACGGCCGCATGACCGCCACGGGAGAGCGCGCGACCCCCTCCCGGCGCTCGGTACTGCACGTCGCCGACACCGGCGCAACCCCCTCCCGCGGGGTCGTGGGCGCAGCGATACTTCACTCAGGATGAGAGCGACTGTCCCCCGAGGTTCCCTGATGCCGGTCACGCTGAGGCACCGTCCACGGATGCTCCGCGGCGTGCGGATGGAGCGTCCCGTCGACGCCCCCGTGCTGCGCACGGCGCGCGCCACGCTGCGGCCGCATCGCATCGAGGACGCCGAAGCGTGGCATCGCCTGCATGCCGATCCCGAGACGCGGCGATTCCTCGAATGGCCGGAGCGCGACGCAGCAGCCGCCCGATGGCACCTGCTCGGTCGCACGCGGCGCACCCGGCTGTGGCAGACCGACGACTTCCTGGCGCTCGCGATCGAGGTCGACGGCGAACTGGCCGGAGACGTCTCGCTGCACCTGCGCTCGGTGCGGGCCACGGGCCGCACGGTGGAGGTCGGCTGGGTGCTCGCGCGCGAGTTCACGGGAAGGGGCATCGCCTCCGAGGCGGTGCGCGCGCTGCTCGACTTCGCGTTCGGCGACGTCGGCGCCTGCTTCGCGGTCGCCGAGATCCACAACGACAACCACGCATCGATCGCGCTCGCCGAGCGGCTGGGCTTCGTGCTGGCAGCGCGTGACGAGGAGCAGTCCTCCTACCTGCTCACCCGCGAGATGCACCAGCACCGGCAGGGCGGCGATCAGGAGGCCGATCCGACGCGGCACCCCGTCACGAACGGCGAGCCTCCGACCGCAGCGTGAGCCCTCAAGTCAGCGGCGCATTCCGGCTCGACGTGGCCGCTGCGTCGTGACGATCGTCCGCTCCCGGCTCTCGCACACCCGAACTGCGTCAGACTGGAAGGTGGCGGTGATCGTGGATCCCCTGCCTCCGCCGCCGCCTCGGGAGGACGAGTGACCATCGAACGAACCGCAGCCGTCCACGGCCTGCTGGACGCGACGCTGCGCCGGGACTTCCCGTACCTCGCCCAGGAGCTCAACGGGCATCCGCTCGCCTATCTCGACTCCGCCGCGACGGCGCAGCGGCCCACGGCGGTGCTCGACGCGGAACGCGCGTTCCTCGAGCACGCGAACGCCGCCGTGCACCGTGGCGCCAGCACCCTCGTCGGCACGTCGACCAGCGCGTTCGAAGGCGCCCGCGAGACGGTGGCCGCCTTCGTCGGCGCCGGCCCGCGCGAGATCGTCTGGGCCGAGAACGCGACCGACGCCATCAACATCGTCGCCCTCGGCATGGCGGATGCCTCGGCCGGCCTGGGCGGCCCGGAGGCCGACCGCTTCCGCCTCGGCGACGGCGACGAGATCGTCGTCACCGAGGCCGAGCACCACGCCGACCTCATCCCCTGGCAGCGACTCGCCGCCAGGACGGGGGCGCGACTGCGCTGGGTGCCGGTGCACGACGACGGCACGTGGAGCATCGACGACGCGGCATCCGTGATCGGACCGCGGACCCGGGTCGTGGCGTTCGGCCACATCTCCAACGTGACCGGCTTCATCGCCCCCGTCGCCGAGATGGTGGAGCTCGCCCACCGGCACGGAGCCCTCGTGCTGCTCGACGCCTGCCAGTCGGTACCGCACCGGGCGGTCGACTTCGCGAACCTCGGCGTCGACTTCGCCGCGTTCTCGGCGCACAAGATGCTCGGCCCGAACGGCATCGGCGTGCTCTACGGCCGCGAGGAGCTGCTCGACGCGCTGCCGCCGGCGCGCACCGGCGGGTCCACGATCACGACCGTCACCATGGAGTCGGCGTCGTTCCTGCCCTCGCCCCAGCGCTTCGAGGCGGGCACCCAGCCCGTGTCGCAGGCGGTCGCGCTGGCCGAGGCCGTGCGCTACCTCGGGACCCTCGGCATGCCGCGGGTGCACGAGCACGAGGAGGCGCTCGCATCGCTGCTCGTCGACGAGGTCTCGCGCATTCCCGGCGTGCGACTCGTCGGCCCCGCGCCCGGGTCGCCGAGGGCGGCGCTCGCGAGCGTCGACGTGCCCGGCGTGCACGCCCACGACGTCGGCCAGTTCCTCGACTCGCAGGGCATCGCCGTGCGCGTCGGCCATCACTGCGCGCAGCCGCTGCATCGGCGGCTGGGCCTGCGCGCCACCACCCGGGCGAGCGCCTACGTGTACACGACGCCCGAGGAGGTGCGGCGATTCTCCGCCGCCCTCGCCGAGGTGCCCGGATTCTTCGGCGTGACCGCATGAGCGACCTGTCGAACCTCTACCAGGAGCTCATCCTCGACCACTCGCGACGACGCGTCGGGGACGGGGAGCTCGCCGAGCCGCACGCGAGCCACCACGAACTCAATCCCACGTGCGGCGACGAGATCACGATGGGGATCCGCCTCGACGCATCCGGGACCTCGATCGAGTCGCTCGGCTGGACGGGCGACGGATGCAGCATCTCCATGGCGTCGGCGTCGGTGCTGAGCGAGCTCGCCGCCGGCGCCGAGGTCGAGCACGTGCGCGCGCTCATCGAGGAGTTCCGGGCGATGATCCGCTCGCAGGGCGCCGGCGAGCCCGACGACGAACGACTCGGAGACGCGATCGCCTTCCACGGCGTCTCGAAGTACGTCATGCGCGTGAAGTGCGCGATGCTCGCCTGGGTCGCCCTGGAGGCGTGCCTGGCCAAGGCCGCCGCCCGCTAGCGACCGACGCAAGCCCCGGCGCGGATCCCCGCCGGCGTCATCCTTCGTCATGCGATTCGACGCGATCGCCGCCGCGCGGTTCCATTGGAGCACGGCCGCAAGGGAGCTCGCTGTTCGCCGTCTCCTCGAAAGGCTCGCATGATCACGATCGACCA
>JAPSJU010000237.1 GCA_031178025.1 Agromyces sp.
CGCAAGGGCTGGGACTACGGGCTCATCGGCCTCGACGAGCAGGTCGACTCGGAATCCGGTCGCGCCGACGCCGAACTCCAGCGCGCGACGGCCTGACGCCACCGGATCCACTCGACACTGGGCTGGGCGCGGGCGGCCGCCCGCGCCCAGCCCACTGCCCGCTAGCATGGCTATGATGACCGTCTGCATGGCGGCAACGGGCATGCCCGGGCGTTCCACTCGAGGAACTCGGCGCCTGACGAGTACAGGAGAACATTCGTGGCTTCGATTCTGGAAAAGGTCCTCCGCGTCGGCGAGGGGCGCACCCTCAAGCGACTGGAGAACTACGCGGCGGCGGTCAACGCCCTCGAAGACGACTTCCAGGCCCTCAGTGACGAAGAGCTGAAGCACGAGACCGTCGAGCTTCGCGAGCGCTACGCGAACGGCGAGTCGCTCGACGACCTGTTGCCCGAGGCGTTCGCCGCCGTCCGCGAGGCGAGCCGGCGCACGCTCGGCCTGCGCCACTTCGACGTGCAGCTCATGGGCGGCGCGGCCCTGCATCTCGGCAACATCGCCGAGATGAAGACCGGTGAGGGCAAGACCCTCGTTGCGACGACGGCGGCCTACCTGAACGCGCTCACGAGCCGCGGCGTGCACATCGTCACGGTCAACGACTTCCTCGCGAGCTACCAGTCGGAGCTCATGGGCCGCGTCTTCCGAGCGCTCGGCATGACCACCGGATGCATCGTCGCAGGCCAGACCCCCGCAGTGCGGCGCGAGCAGTACGCGGCCGACATCACGTACGGCACGAACAACGAGTTCGGCTTCGACTACCTTCGCGACAACATGGCGTGGCAGTCGAGCGACATGGTCCAGCGCGGCCACCACTTCGCGATCGTCGACGAGGTCGACTCCATCCTGATCGACGAGGCGCGCACGCCGCTCATCATCTCCGGTCCCGCTTCCGGTGAGGCGAATCGCTGGTTCACGGAGTTCGCCAACCTCGCCAAGCGCCTCGTTCCCGGCGAGGACTACGAGGTCGACGAGAAGAAGCGCACGGTCGGCGTGCTCGAGCCCGGAATCGAGAAGGTCGAGGACTACCTCGGCATCGAGAACCTGTACGAGTCGGCGAACACGCCGCTCATCTCCTTCCTCAACAACTCGATCAAGGCGAAGGCGCTGTTCAAGCGCGACAAGGACTACGTCGTGATGAACGGCGAGGTGCTCATCGTCGACGAGCACACCGGCCGCATCCTCGTCGGTCGTCGCTACAACGAGGGGATCCACCAGGCGATCGAGGCGAAGGAGGGCGTGCAGGTCAAGGCCGAGAACCAGACCCTCGCCACCGTCACCCTGCAGAACTACTTCCGCCTGTACAAGAAGCTCTCCGGCATGACCGGTACCGCCGAGACCGAGGCGGCCGAGTTCATGTCGACGTACAAGCTCGGCGTCGTCCCCATCCCCACCAACAAGCCGATGATCCGCATCGACCAGCCCGACCTCGTCTACAAGAACGAGGAGGCGAAGTTCGCGCAGGTGGTCGAGGACATCGTGGAGCGGCACAAGAAGGGCCAGCCCGTCCTCGTCGGCACGACGAGCGTCGAGAAGAGCGAGTACCTCTCGCGCCTGCTCGCGAAGAAGGGCGTCCGCCACGAGGTGCTCAACGCCAAGAACCATGCTCGCGAGGCGGCGATCGTCGCTCAGGCGGGCCGACACGGTTCGGTCACGGTCGCGACGAACATGGCCGGTCGAGGCACCGACATCATGCTCGGCGGCAACGCCGAGTTCCTCGCGGTCCAGGAGATGCATGAGCGCGGCCTCAGCCCCGTCGACACTCCCGAGGAGTACGAATCGGCGTGGGAGGAGGTCTTCGAGCGGGTGAAGGCCGAGGTCGCGGTCGAGGCGGAGAAGGTGCTCGCTGCCGGCGGGCTCTACGTGCTCGGCACCGAACGGCACGAATCGCGTCGTATCGACAACCAGCTGCGAGGCCGCTCCGGCCGACAGGGCGACCCCGGCGAGAGCCGGTTCTACCTCTCGCTCACCGACGACCTCATGCGCCTCTTCAACGCGGGTGCCGCCGAGAGCCTCATGTCGCGCGGCGTCCCCGACGACGTCGCCATCGAGTCCAAGGTCGTGACCCGCGCCATCCGCTCGGCGCAGTCGCAGGTCGAGGCCCGCAACGCCGAGATCCGGAAGAACGTGCTGAAGTACGACGATGTGCTGAATCGACAGCGCGAGGCGATCTACAGCGACCGTCGCCACATCCTGGAGGGCGACGACCTGCACGAGCGCACGCAGACCTTCCTCGAGAACGTCATCGACGAGGTCCTCGACGCGCACACCGCGGAGGGCGATCCCGACGAGTGGGACTTCGACGCCCTGTGGACGGAACTCAAGACGCTGTACCCGATCGGCATCACGATCGATGAGGTGGTCGCGGAAGCCGGCGAGAAGGGGCGCGTCAACCGCGACTTCATCCGCCGCGAGATCATGTCCGACGCGAAGCTCGCGTATCAGCGCCGCGAGGAGCAGCTCGGCAGTCCGGCCATGCGGGAGCTCGAGCGCCGCGTCGTGCTGTCGGTGATCGATCGTCGCTGGCGTGACCACCTCTACGAGATGGACTACCTGAAGGACGGCATCGGCCTGCGCGCCATGGCGCAGCGCGACCCCCTGGTGGAGTACCAGCGCGAGGGCTACGCCATGTTCCAGCAGATGATGGGCTCGATCCGCGAGGAGACCGTCGGATTCCTGTTCAACCTCGATGTCGAAGTGGCGCAGCAGCCGGGCGGTGCGACCATCGAGGCCAAGGGGCTCGGACGCCAGAGCGCGCCGGAGGACAAGCTGAGCTACACGGCGCCGAGCGATGCGGGCGGGGTCGAGGTGCGCAACCAGCGCGGACAGGTGCAGCAGGCGGCGACGCAGCGCGCCCGCCGAGCGGTCGCGCAGGCCCAGTCTCCCGAACCCGAGGCCGCGCGCGGCGCGTTCGGCCAACGGGCGGGCGCCGAGGCGACGCCGCAGAACCGCGCGGAGCGACGGGCGCAGGACCGCAAGGGCCGCTGAGCGGACTCGCGCTTCGCGACCACGCCGACCATGGCGTCGACGGCGTGCGGTCGTCGGATGCGGCGGCTCAGAGCACGCTGATCGCGCTCGCGCGCCAGCGCTGGTCGAGCCCCTCGAGTCGGATCGCCACCGCACGGGAGCGAGCGCGCTGGTGCACCATGACGACCGCCTCGACGACCCCGTCGGCCGGTTCGCAGATGATGACCCGGCCGAGTGAGAAGGCTGGTCGCTGCGGTGCCTGGCCCTTCACCCGTCGCGCCCGAGCGGCCAGCACGACGCGCTTCGTGAGGGTGCGGTAGACGTCGTCGGTGACCCAGCGAGCGAGTTGATCGAGGTCGCGGGCTCCGGCGAGCACCTCGATGACGCACACGGTGAGATTGCGGAGGAGCGGATCGGGTTCGGGGAGCTCGTGGCGCCGACTCGGTTGCCTGCCGAAGTACTCGTCGTCATCGTCGAGGAAGTGCAGTGCGGTCGATCGGGTGCGGGAAGGGCCGGTTGCCGGGCGTGCGGTCATCTTTGCTCCATGAGGGGTCGCGCCGCCGTGCCGGCGACAGGGATCACCCCCGGTTGGGGGGCATCTCTGATCCCTGAGTGAACGGTATTGACGCGACCGGATCGTGTCAAGGGAATCGGCCACCTGTGGAGAACGAACCGATGCCCACCCCGGCCACGGGTAACGTGCCCGCATGCGCTGGGACCTCCTCTTCGACGACCTCGAGGCGCGGCTCGACCAGGAGCAGCGCGACGAGGAGCGGGCGCTGGCGCTCGAGGAGGAGCGGCTGCGCCTCGGACGGCTCACGCTCCGCGATCGGCTGGATGCGCTCGCCCGGGGCGC
>JAPSJU010000238.1 GCA_031178025.1 Agromyces sp.
GGCGGCCGCCCCACCGCGGCGATGCTCGACGCCGCCGTCGCCGACGTCCCCGTCTACCTCGACGCCAACGACTACCACTCGTGCTGGGTCAACACCGCGGCGCTCGCCGAGCTCGGCATCACGCGCGACACCCCAGACCCGCTCGGCGGCCGCATCGGCCGCGGCATCGACGGCGAACCCGACGGCATGCTCTACGAGACCGCCGCGCAGCAGTACGCGTGGGAGTTCCTCGCGGCCCGGGCATCCGACGCCGATCGCGACGCCGCCGTGGAGCGCACCATCGCGGCGTACCTCGCGGCCGGCGTGACGGGAGTGGTCGACATGGCGTTCGACGAGCTCGGACTCGCCGCCTTCCGACGGGCCGCCGGACGGCGAGGCGGCTCGCTGCCCATCCGCGTCGTGGCGCACTGGTTCGTCGGCAACACCGGCGACGAGGCCGCGAACCTCGCCCAGGTCGACCGGGCCGTCCAGCTCGCCGCGGAGGCCGACTCGCCGTGGCTGCGGGTCGCGGGCATCAAGCTCGTGCTCGACGGCGTGATCGACGCCTGCACGGCCGCCATGCGGCATCCGTACGCCGACGGGTCGAACGCCGCACCGATCTGGCCGCGCCGCGACCTCGAACCGGTGGTCGCCGCGGCGGACGCGGCAGGGCTGCAGATCGCGATGCACGCGATCGGCGACGCGGCGAGCGGCATCGCACTCGACGCGCTCGAGCACGCCCACGCCGCGAACGGCGACCGGGATCGGCGGCACCGCATCGAGCACCTCGAGTACGCGGACCCCGCCGACGTCGTGCGGCTCGCCCGACTCGGCGTCACCGCGTCGATGCAGCCCGTGCACGCCGACCCCGCCATCTGGGCGAACTGGGCCGCGATGCTCGGCGACGAACGCGCCGACCGCGGCTTCGCGTGGACCGAGTTCACCGACGCCGGCGCGCGGCTGGCATTCTCGACGGATGCGCCGACAGCGCCGCACGAGGCCCTTCCCAACCTCTACGTGGCCGCGACCCGGCGCTCCGCGCTCGACGCGTCATTCCCGGCGAACCACCCCGAGTACGCGGTGTCCCTCGAGGACGCCGTCGTGCACGCGACGCGCGACGCCGCGGCATCCTGTCGCGAGGAGCACGTGCGCGGCAGTCTCGTTCCCGGGCTCGCGGCGGACTTCGCAGTGCTCGACCGCGACCCCTTCACCGAGGGCGCCCAGTCGCTGCTGGAAGCCAGGGTCGTGCGCACCGTCGTCGCCGGGGTGACCGTGTACGACGCCTGATCCGGCGCAGCCGGCACGGCCTGCGCCGTCGTCGCCGACGGGCATGTCACAGATCGGTCGTTCGAACTGTCGTATGTGTGACAGGGAGGACATATGCGACACCCCACCATGACCGACCGCCTCGCGAGCGCCGTTGCGGGCAGCACGATCGGACGACGGACGGCACGCCTCAGGGCGGAGCTGCGGCAACGCACCGTGCCGATGCACTGGACCGGCATGTTCGGCATCGTGTCGGCGGCGAGCCTCGTCGTGCTGTTCGGCACGGGGCTCTTCCTCATGTTCTTCTACACGCCCTCGAACGAGTCCGTGACCTACTCGGGCCCGTACCTTCCACTCGTCGGCGCGGAGATGTCGAAGGCGCTGGAGTCGACGCTGCGGGTGACGTTCGAGGTGCCCGGCGGACTCCTCATGCGGCAGGCGCACCACTGGGCGGCGCTCCTGCTGCCCGCCGCGCTCGTCATGCAGCTGCTCACCGTGTTCTTCACGGGTGGCTTCCGCCGCCCCCGCCGGGGCATGTGGGTCCTGCTCTTCCTGATCTTCGTGGTGGCCCTGGTCGGAGGCTGGAGCGGCTACGCCCTGCCCGACGACATGCTCTCGGGCACGGGGCTCCGGATCGTCGAGGGCATCGCGCTCGGCATCCCGGTCGTCGGCACGTGGGGGTCGTGGCTGCTGTTCGGCGGCGAGTTCCCCGGCACCGTGCTCGCCCACCTGTACCCGCTGCACGTCGCCGTGGTGCCGGCGCTGCTCGTCCTCCTGCTGGTCCTGCGCGCCCTCGCGGCCTTCGCGCACAAGCCGCCGCAGTTCGCCGGGCCGGGTCGCAGCGAGCGGAACGTCGTCGGCGTGCCGATGCTCCCGACCGGCATCGCCCGGGGAGCGGGGCTCGGCTTCCTCGTCTGCGGTGTCATCACGGTGATCTCCGCGACGGTGACGATCAATCCGATCTGGCTCTACGGCCCGGCGTCGACCGGAGACGCGTCAGCCGGCAGCCAGCCAGATTGGTACACCGGCTTCCTCGACGGCGCACTGCGCCTCGTTCCGCCCGGGTGGGAGATCGAGTGGCTCGACCGCACCTGGACGCTCGCGATCCTCGTCCCCCTCGCGGTGGTGACGGCGGGATTCGCGCTCGTCGCCGCGTACCCGTTCGTCGAGGAGTGGATCTCCGGGGACTCGCGCGACCATCACCTGCTCGACCGTCCGCGCGACACGCCGACGCGCACCGGTATCGGCGTGGCCGGGCTGGCCTTCTTCGGCGTGCTCTGGCTCGCCGGAAGCGCCGACCTCGTCGCGGTGCTCTTCTCGCTGAGCATCGAGGGCGTCGTCGGCGTCCTGCAGGCGAGCCTGCTGCTCGCGCCCGCGGCGGGCTTCGAACTCACGCGACGTGTCTGCCTCGGCCTGCAGCGGAAGGACCGGGAACTCGTGCTGCACGGCTTCGAGACCGGCCGCATCGTGCGGCTGCCGGGCGGAGCGTACGTCGAGGTGCACGCCGCCGTCGGCGAGGAGGAGCGATCGCGGATCGTCGGCGCCGTCCGGCCCGCGCCGATCATGCTGCGGCCCGACGGGCGCGGCGTCATCACGCCGGCTCGGCGGCTCAGAGCCGCCCTGTCGCGCTTCTTCTTCGAGGACCGCATCGTCGTGCCCTCGGCGGCGGCCGACGCGGTGGCCGAGGGCGGTGACGCGGCCGGTGGCGGTGCCGATGGCGTCCTCGTCGGGGCATCCGCTCACGCGGACGAGCCGGGCTGAGCTCAATCGTCGGCCACGGCCCGTGAGAGGGTCGCGCCGCGGAAGAACGCCGGGCGCGTCCGTGCCTGCCAGAGCATGATCGCCGCACCCGTGAGCAGCACCACCATCCCGAGCACGAAGACGAGGCCCACACCGAAGACCGAGGAACCCGAGCCGTAGTCCGGATCCATGCTGTCGACGAGCGTCGTGACGAACAGCACCGCGAGGATGACGCCTCCGATGAGCGGGAACAGCAGCGTGAACAGCACGTTCCGCACCGAGCGGAACCACACCGAGCGGAAGAACCACACGCAGGCGAACGCCGTGATGCCGTAGTAGAAGCAGATCATCATGCCGAGGGCGGTGATCGTGTCCCAGAGCACGTTCTCGCTGAGCAGTCGCATGACGGCGTAGAAGGCCGATGCCACGACCGCGGAGACGATGGTCGCGTAGCCGGGCGTGGAGAAGCGCGGACTGACGCGTGCGAACTTCTCGGGCAGGGCGCCGTAGTGCCCCATCGCGAGGAGGGTCCGCGCGGGCGAGACGAACGTCGATTGGAGCGAGGAGGCCGAGGAGGTCAGCACTGCGAGCGAGACGAGCGCGGCGAGCGGCCCGAGGATCGGTCCGGCGAGGTGGAAGAAGACGTTGTCCTGGATGTCGGGGTTGCCGAGCCCCGATGCACCGCCGCCGACACCTGCGAAGGCGATGAGCGACACCGCGATGAGCAGGTAGAGCACGACGATCGTGACGACCGTGATGGTGGCCGCTCGTCCCGGCGTCTGCTCGGAGCCGCGCGTCTCCTCGTTCATCGTCAGCGTGACGTCCCAGCCCCAGAAGATGAAGATCGAGAGCGAGAGTCCCGCGGCGAATGCCGAGAACGA
>JAPSJU010000239.1 GCA_031178025.1 Agromyces sp.
GCTGTCAGGCGCTCGCGACGTCGATGAGCACCTTGCCGACGGTACCCGCCTCGACCGCCGCATGCGCGTCGCCGGTGCGCTCGAGCGGGAACCGCGTCAACGGCAGCCCCGCGAGCTCGCCCACGTCGAGTGCGCGATCCTCGAGCGCGCGCGTGATGTCGTCGGCTGCCGCGGCGAGCGGCTCGGCGCCGACGGTGTAGAGCAGCAGGAACTGGTATCGCACGTTGAGCGAGAAGTGGTGCCGCACGTCGAGCGTCATCTCGGAGCCGCCGTCGGTGGCGTAGACGGCGATCGTGCCGTGGTTCGCGACGATGCGCGAGTTGAGCGCGGCGTTGCGTGCGGGCGAGACCTCGACCACCATGTCGACGCCGTCGGGAGCGATCGAGCGGATCGCCTCGGCGGCATCGCTCTCGCGATAGTTCACGACGTGATGTGCACCGGCGGATGCCGCGAGCTCGGCCTTCTGCGCCGAGCTCACCGTCGTGACGACGCGCGCGCCCGACCAATGCGCGAGCTGGATGGCCGCGTGCCCGACGGCGCCGGCACCGCCCGCGACGAGCACCGTGCGACCGTCCAGCGATCCCGGCCCGAGCCGGCGGGGGCCGTGCTCCGAGACGGTGAGGGCCCGGTGCGCGGTCATCGCCGGAACGCCGAGGCTCGCGCCGATGTCGAACGTCGCGGCATCCGGCAGCTTCACCACGCGCTCCGCCGGTACGACCGTGAACTCCTGCGCCGTACCCGTCGGTCGGGCGTGTGCGGCGAGGAAGATCCACACCCGGTCGCCGGGCGCGACATGGCGCACGCCCTCGCCGACGGCGTCGACGACGCCGGCGCCGTCCTGATTCGGAACGACCTCGGCGAAGGGCGTCGGCGCACCGGGCCGTGCACCGGAACGGAACTTCCAGTCCGTCGGATTGACCCCCGACACGATCACCTTCACCCGCACCTCGCCGCTTGCCGGCTCAGGCACCTCCCGCTGTACGAGGTCGAGGACGGACGGATCTCCGGTGCGCGAGTACACGATGGCCTTCATACTCGAGCCCAACGCGAAGCGGTCGCGCGTTCTTCCGCCGGTCCGACAACACGATCGTGAGCGAGCGCAAGCCCCTGCCGCGTCGCCCCGCGGTCCGTAGCATCGGGGGATGCTGCTGATCTTCGGCGCGATGCCGCGCGAACGAGTGCTCACCACGGTGACGTTCGTGTGCGAGTACTGCCGCACCCCGGCCACCCAGGACGTGGTGGAGAGCGCGACGCGGTTCTCGGCCTTCTTCATCCCGCTGTTCACGGTCTCGCGGAGGTACTTCGTCGCCTGTTCGCACTGCGGCGGGACGACGGAACTCACCGCCGAACAGGCGACGCACGCCGCCGAATGGGCGGCGCGCAACCGCCAGATGAGCTGAGCGCTCCGGCGGCGGAACACATCGAGGAATGTGCGGGGAAACGGCGTCTCATCGGGAATATCCGCGACCCTTCCTTCGTCTCCATGTATAGGAACATGAGCCGTCTGGACTCAGAAATGGAGGTTGATGATGCTGTTCGACACACTGCAGGAGATGGACCGTCTGCGTTCGGCGTTGTTCTCCGCCATGGACGAGACGCCGACCGTTGCGGCGCCGATGAACCTCATCCGCGAGGGTGATCGTTACGTGCTGGACGCCGACCTTCCGGGTGTCGACCCGAAGTCGATCGATGTCGCAGTCGACGGACGCTGGCTGACGATCCGAGCCGAGCGCTCGACCACGTCGGAGCACACCAAGGGCGAATGGCTCGTGCGCGAGCGCAGCAACGCCGCGGTGCTCCGCCGCGTGACGCTTGGCCATGACGTCGACGTCGACCACATCGAGGCGACGTACCACGATGGTGTGCTCACCGTGACGATCCCCGTTGCCGAGACGGCGCGACCGCGCCGGATCGCCGTCGGCACGGGGACCCCAGCGCAGCCGCAACTGTCCCAGGCGACGCCCGAGCGCGCCGCGGAGACGGCGGGCGAGGGAAAAGCCGAACCCGCGCATTCGCTCGCGAATTGACGCGATGGTTCCCGTGGGGTCGCCGTCACAATGACTCCACGGGAACGCGAGTGCGCGGGGGCATCCGCATTCCCGTCCATCGCAGCTCCCGTGCCCGGGTGGCGTGATGAACGGCCGTTCCCTGTTGGAATCGGTGTCCGAGCTCCGCCCGTCACCGGAGACGGCGGATGCGTCGCGGGTCCGCGGGCTGTACCGCACCGCCCCGCCGATGAAGGGCGAGCGGATCGCCGCGGGCCTGCCCGTCGGTATGCCGGCACCCGATTTCGTCCTTCCGGATTCCACCGGCACGCCGCGACGACTCTCCGAGTTCCGCGGCGCGCCGGTGGCGCTCGTCTTCTACCCGCTCGACTGGAGCCCCGGATGCAGCGTGCAGCTCGAGCTCTACCAACAGGAGTTCGACGAGTTCGCCTCCCGCGGCGTCGAGCTGCTCGGCATCTCGGTGGACTCGATCTACAGCCACGGCGCGTGGGCCGAGGTGCGAGGCATCCGGTATCCGCTCCTGTCGGACTTCCAGCCCCGCGGAGACGTGGCCAGGAGGTACGGCGTCTGGCGGGAACCGGACGGGTTCAGCGAGCGAGCGCTCTACGTGATCGATCGCGACGGGATCATCCGCTGGGTGCACGTCTCGCCGCAACTGCATCACCTGCCCGACCTCGATGACCTCGTGAACGCGCTGGACCGGGTTCGCTCGACCGACGGTGCGGCGCAGGAAGGAGCACGTTGAGATGACCATCCTCGATGTCGTGAACCCGCCACGGACCAGGCGGTCGCTTCCCGCGCAGACCGTGCCGGTCGCCGTGTACGGCAACCGGTGGTGCGGTCTGACGCAGATGATCCGACGCGCGCTCGACCGGGCCGGGGTGGCGTACGACTACGTCGACCTCGACGCCTACCCGGAGGCGGAACGCAAGCTCGATCTCGTCGCCCGCGGCGCGCTTCGCACGCCCGTGGTCTACGTCGGCGGCCGATGGCTCATGGAGCCCACGCTGCGAGAGGTGCAGCTCGAACTCGCGCGGCACGGGGTGCGACTGTGACCGCGACGGATGCCGCCGGCTCGACGATCACGCCGTGCCTGTCGTGCGGCACGAAGAACCGGGTTCCGCAGGCCGGGGCGGGTCGTTTGCGCTGTGCACGCTGCCATGCCGACCTGCCCTGGCTCGTCGATGCCGACGACCGGAGCTTCGATGCCGCCGTCGTCCGGAGCAGCCTGCCCGTGCTCGTCGACATCTGGGCGGCGTGGTGCGGACCATGCCGCGCCGTCGCGCCCATCGTCGAACAGCTCGCGGTGGAGCATGCCGGGCGGCTCAAGGTCGTGAAGGTCGATGCCGACCGCTCCCCACGAGTCTCGGCGTCGCACGGCGTGACGGGTATCCCCACCCTCCTGTTCTACGACGGAGGAGCGGAGCGCGACCGGCTCGTCGGCGCCCCGCCCGCCGCGCGGCTGCGCGAGTGGGTGCGCTCGGCGATGCAGGAGGCATCCTCCGCTGCGTGAGTCGCCGCCGCGCCGTCAGAGTTCGACGCTGCTGAGCACGGTCGTCGCCGCGATCTTCAGCACGCCGCCCTCGTCGACGAGACGGTATGCCGTCTGCTCCTGCACGACGCTGCCGTCAGTGAAGTGATACGTGAGGGTCGCCTCGACCTGCTCGGGCCCGGTCGCGGTCACGCCTGCGATCTCGACCGCGGAGATCCCGCCCCAGAAGTCGTCGTAGGCGTCCCGCCCGCCGACATGGTTCACCTGGTAGTCGGCGGTCATCAGGTTCCACGCCGTGTCGCGGTCGCCCGGCATGATCGCGTAGTAGTTCGCGACCGCTTCGACGGCCCGCT
>JAPSJU010000019.1 GCA_031178025.1 Agromyces sp.
TCGACGTCGCCGATCTCGGGACGCTCGTCGAGGAACGCCCTGGTGAACCGACCCTTCGCCTGCTTGTTGAAGTGATTGAGCCCACGTCGACGCCCATCCGGTCCGACGCTCACGACACGGACGACGACGCTGTCATGCCGCATCGGCGCAGGGCCGAGCTGCGCGTACCCCTCGGATCGCAGGTCGACCACGACGCCCGAGTGCTGCTCGAGAAGGTCGGCGAGCGTCGGGCCCCAGTACGCGCGCAGCCGGATGCCCGGCAGACGGGAATCGTGCGAGAGCCGGTAGGCCGGGATGCGATCGAGCGCACCGAGGAGACCGAAGAGCGCCGAATGCACCATGACGGTTCCGCCCGCGAACGTCCGCGACTCGTCACTCAGGCTCTGGGAGTCGAGGGCGTCGAACAGGACGCCGGTGTACCGGTCGAGCGCCGCCATGGTGGGCGACGTCCGAAGTCGTCGGTTGCGTTCGACCTCAGCGGCTCCCCTGGGACCGAGCTTCAGCGCGTGCGTCATGGCAGCGGCGTCGCCGCTCAGCTCGACCACCCGGTCGACGAGCTCACGCCGGCGATCGTGCAACATCGGATGCGAGAGCGCGTCGAGATCGAGCGCACCGCCGTCACCGCCGTCGCGCTTGGTCTCGGACGGGGGCAGCAGGACCAGCATCTACGAGGCGATGAACGCGAGGGCAGCCTCGACGTTCGCGCCGAGCGACTGCACGCTGTCGATCGTGACGCGCGGCAGCGCCGACGACGGTCCGGTCCACGGAGCGTACCCCTCGAGGCTCTGCTCGACCGCCCGCCAGGTGGTCTCCTCGAAATGCGGCAGGCGCCGCTCGCGCTTCTCGAGCCGCGCACGGTGCAGCGTCTCGTCGGAACAGACGACCTCGATCACGCGGAGACGCACGTCGGCGCGTTCCGCGAGGTCCCGCCACTGCAACCGT
This sequence comes from Agromyces sp., assembly GCA_031178025.1. Classification (GTDB taxonomy): domain Bacteria; phylum Actinomycetota; class Actinomycetes; order Actinomycetales; family Microbacteriaceae; genus Agromyces. The sequence goes on from JAPSJU010000019.1 coordinate 943, forward strand.
GCCGCCTCCGCGGCATTCACCGCGTCGACGATCACCGTGCGGCCCGACTCGAGCTCCTTCTCGGCGATCTCCTCGGCGACGAGGTACGCGGCGAGCCCCGTGGGCTGGTCGGCGTCGATCCCGGCCTTCAGGATGGCGGACTCGATGGGGTCGACGGAGACGACCGTGGCGCCGAGCCGGGCGCCCAGGATCTCCCCGATCGTGGACTTGCCCGCGCCCGGCAGCCCGGCCATGACGATGAGCTGGGTGACGCTCAGGTCACCGAACTGCCGATCGATCGGCTGCCCTCCCGGCATCCGCGTTCCTCCTAGGTGAGTACGGCGCGCGAAGCGACGAGCTGCACGACATCCGATTGCACCGAGAGGAACCCGTCTTCGGCGTTCGCCGTGACCTTCTCGCCGCCGGGCAGGGTGACGCGGACCTCACCGCCGGCGAGGATCGCGAGCATGGGCTCATGTCCGGGAAGGATTCCGATCTCGCCTTCGACGGTGCGCGCCACCACCATATCCGCCTCGCCCGACCAGACCTCTCGATCGGCCGACACGACACTCACGTTGAGGGCGGCCATGCTCAGCCGTTCTCCTTCTGGATGCGAGCCCAGTTCTCCTCGACGTCGGAGATGGGTCCGACGTTGAAGAAGGCCTGCTCGGCCACGTGGTCGAAGTCACCGCGGGCGATCGCGTCGAACGACTCGATCGTCTCCTTGAGCGGCACCGTGGAGCCTTCGACGCCGGTGAACTTCTTCGCCATGTAGGTGTTCTGCGAGAGGAACTGCTGGATGCGGCGAGCACGGGACACCGTGATCTTGTCCTCCTCGGAGAGCTCGTCGACACCGAGGATGGCGATGATCTCCTGGAGCTCCTTGTTCTTCTGCAGGATCTGCTTGACCGTGGTCGCGACGCGGTAGTGGTCCTCGCCCAGGTAGCGCGGGTCCATGATCCGCGACGTGGACGTCAGCGGGTCGATCGCAGGGTAGAGACCCTTCGAGGCGATCTCGCGCGACAGTTCGGTCGTGGCATCGAGGTGCGCGAAGGTCGTCGCCGGCGCGGGGTCGGTGTAGTCGTCGGCAGGCACGTAGATCGCCTGCAGCGACGTGATCGAGTGTCCTCGGGTCGAGGTGATGCGCTCCTGCAGCACACCCATCTCGTCGGCCAGGTTCGGCTGGTACCCCACCGCGGACGGCATGCGGCCGAGCAGCGTCGACACCTCGGAGCCGGCCTGCGTGAAGCGGAAGATGTTGTCGATGAACAGCAGCACGTCCTGCTTCTGCACGTCGCGGAAGTACTCCGCCATCGTCAGCGCGGAGAGGGCGACGCGCAGACGCGTTCCCGGCGGCTCGTCCATCTGGCCGAAGACGAGAGCCGTCTTGTCGAAGACACCCGCCTCCTCCATCTCGTGGATGAGGTCGTTGCCCTCGCGAGTGCGCTCGCCGACGCCGGCGAACACCGACACGCCACCGTGATCCTGCGCCACGCGCTGGATCATCTCCTGGATGAGGACCGTCTTGCCGACACCGGCACCACCGAAGAGGCCGATCTTGCCACCCTGCACGTAGGGGGTCAGCAGGTCGATCGACTTGATGCCCGTCTCGAACAGCTGCGTCTTGGACTCGAGCTGGTCGAAGGCCGGCGGCCGGCGGTGGATCGGCCAGCGCTCCGTGATCTCGATCTGCTCACCGGGCACGCCGTTCAGCACCTCGCCGATGACGTTGAAGACCTTGCCCTTGGTGACGTCGCCGACCGGCACCGAGATGGGTGCACCCGTGTCGCGGACCTCCTGACCGCGGACGAGCCCGTCGGTCGGCTTCAGCGCGATCGCGCGCACGAGGTCGTCACCGAGGTGCTGGGCGACCTCGAGCGTGAGGACCACGGTCTCGCCGCCGAGGGTGATCTCGGTCTGGAGAGCGTTGTAGATCTCAGGGATCGAGTCGTGGGGGAACTCGATGTCGACGACAGGGCCCGTGACGCGGGCGATGCGGCCGACGGCGCCGGCGGTCGACTCGGCGACCGGCGCGGTTGCGGTGTCAGTCATTCTGCTCTCTCTTTTCTGAATTGCTACTTGGCGGCGACGAGCGCATCGGCGCCGCCCACGATCTCGGAGATCTGCTGCGTGATCTCGGCCTGCCGCGCGTTGTTCGCGAGGCGCGTGTAGTCGGTGATCAGGTTGTCGGCATTGTCGCTCGCCGACTTCATCGCCTTCTGCGTGGCGGCGTGCTTCGCTGCGGACGACTGCAGGAGCGCGTTGAAGATGCGGCTCTCGATGTAGACCGGCAGCAGCGCATCGAGCACGGTTCCGACATCGGGCTCGAACTCGTAGAGCGGCTGCACCGTGGCGTCGGGCTCCTCGACGCCTTCGACGATCTCGAGCGGCAGCAGGCGCACGACCTCGGGAGACTGCGTCATCATGCTGACGAACTTGTTGTAGACGATGTGGATCTCGTCGACTCCCCCGTCGGACGCGTCGCGCAGGAACGCCTCGAGCACGGCCTCGGCGATGTCCTTCGCGAGCTCGAATTCGGGGTTCTCGGAACTGCCCGTCCATTGCTGCTCCGAAGCGCGACGGCGGAAGGCGAAGTAGCCGACGGCCTTGCGACCCACCAGGAAGTAGACGACCTCCTTGCCCTGCGAGCGGAGGAGCTCGCTGAGCTCCTCCGCCTCGCGGAGCACCTGGGAGTTGAACGCACCCGCGAGCCCGCGGTCCGAGGTGAGGATCACGACGGCGGCCCGCTCGATCTTCTCGGGCTCGGTCGTGAGCACGTGCTCGACGTTCGAGTACGTCGCGACCGCCGAGACGGCGCGAGTGATGGCTCGCGAGTACGGCGTCGAAGCCGTCACGCGCGCCTGCGCCTTCTGGATGCGCGAGGCGGCGATGAGCTCCATCGCCTTCGTGATCTTCTTCGTCGTCTGGGCAGACTTGATCTTCTGCCGGTAGACCCGAAGTTGCGCTCCCATTTCTCTCCTGTATGCCTAGGTTCGATCGACCGGTCGCGAAGCTGCGCCTAGCGGCGAGCCTTGACGATCTTCTCCTGGTTGACGTCCTCGGCGGCGATCGCCTCGAACTGCTCGCTCCCGACCGACGCGAGCGGCTTGCCCTCGCCGGTCTGGAACTCGAGCTTGAACTTGTCGACCTCGGCCTCGAGCGTCGCCACCGTCTCGTCCGACAGCACGTTGGTGTCGCGGAGGGTCGAGAGCACCTCGGTGTTGCGAGCGAGGTAGTCGAGGAACTCGCGCTCGAAGCGCAGGATGTCCTCGACCGGGACCTCGTCGAGCTTGCCGTTCGTGCCCGCCCAGATCGAGACGACCTGCTCCTCCACCGGGTACGGCGAGTACTGCGGCTGCTTCAGCAGCTCGGTGAGCCGGGCACCGCGAGCGAGCTGACGACGGCTGGTCGCGTCGAGGTCGGAGGCGAACATCGCGAACGCCTCGAGCGAGCGGTACTGCGCGAGCTCGAGCTTCAGCGTTCCCGAGACCTTCTTGATCGACTTCACCTGCGCGTCACCGCCGACTCGCGAGACCGAGATACCCACGTCGACCGCGGGACGCTGGTTCGCGTTGAAGAGGTCGGACTGGAGGAAGATCTGGCCGTCGGTGATCGAGATCACGTTCGTCGGGATGTACGCCGAGACGTCGTTCGCCTTCGTCTCGATGATCGGCAGGCCGGTCATCGATCCCGCTCCCAGCTCGTCGGAGAGCTTCGCGCACCGCTCGAGCAGACGCGAGTGCAGGTAGAACACGTCACCCGGATACGCCTCGCGTCCCGGCGGCCGGCGCAGCAGCAGCGACACGGCACGATAGGCCTCGGCCTGCTTCGACAGGTCATCGAAGATGATGAGCACGTGCTTGGAGTCGTACATCCAGTGCTGGCCGATTGCCGATCCGGTGTACGGAGCGAGGTACTTGAAGCCCGCGGGGTCCGAGGCGGGCGCCGCGACGATGGTCGTGTACTCCATCGCACCCGCATCCTCGAGCGCGCCCTTGACGCCCGCGATGGTCGAGCCCTTCTGCCCGATCGCGACGTAGATGCAGCGCACCTGCTTCTCGGGGTCGCCCGACTCCCAGTTCGCCCGCTGGTTGATGATCGTGTCGATCGCGATCGCGGTCTTGCCGGTCTGGCGGTCGCCGATGATCAGCTGGCGCTGGCCGCGACCGACCGGGATCATGGCGTCGATCGCCTTGATGCCCGTCTGGAGCGGCTCGTGCACCGACTTGCGCTGCATGACGCCCGGCGCCTGGAGCTCGAGTGCACGGCGCGTCTCGGTGGCGATCTCGCCGAGACCGTCGATCGGATTGCCGAGCGGGTCGACCACGCGGCCGAGGTACCCCTCGCCGACGGGCACCGAGAGGACCTCGCCTGTGCGGGTCACCTCCATGCCCTCCTCGATGCCGGTGAACTCGCCGAGCACGACGACGCCGATCTCGTCTTCGTCGAGGTTCAGCGCGAGGCCGAGCGTGCCGTCGGCGAAGCGGACGAGCTCGTTCGCCATGACCGAGGGCAGACCCACCACGTGGGCGATGCCGTCGGCGGCGTCCGAGACGGTTCCGACCTCGGTCGTCTTCGCCTTGTCGGGCTCGTACGACGAGACGAACTCCGAGAGAGCCGAACGGATCTCGTCGGGGCTGATGGAGAGTTCTGCCATTGTCTTTCCCTTTTCTGTACCGGTTGTACAGCTACTGGTCTGTCGCGGCGCAGGACGCCGGTCGTTTCATCCGGCGTCAGCCGGCGAGCTTCTGCCTCAGCGAACTGAGACGCGAGGCGACGCTGCCGTCGATGACGTCGTCGCCGATCTGCACGCGAACCCCGCCGAGCACGGAGGAGTCGACGATGGTGTTGATGCGGAGCGCGCGGCCGTACTGCGCCTCGAGCCCCTTCGCGAGCCGGTCGAGCTGCTCGGAGGTGAGCGGCGACGCACTCGTCACGGTCACGATCTCGAACCCGCGCTGCTCGGCGACGATGTCGGCGGCGCGACGCAGCAACTCGCCGATCCGTCGGCCGCGCGGCTGCTGCACGAGGTGGTTGACGATCGCGAGGGTCTGCGCCGATGCCTTGCCCTCGAGCAGACGATCGACGAGCTTCACCTTCGCGCCGGACGGGCTGAGCTTCGAGCCGAGTGCGAACTCGAGCTCGGAGTCGGACACGACGGCGCGCTGCACCGAGAAGAGCTCTGCATCGACCGGCGCATCGGGAGCGGACTCCGAGGCGACCCGGATCCCGAGCTCCTCGACGCCCTCGAGCAGGTCCTTGGAATTCGACCAGCGGTTCGAGGTGAGCTCGTTGAGGAGGGTGATGGCGTCGTCGCTGAGCTTCGATCCGAACACCGCCTGCACGAGGGCACGCTTCTGCGTGGCATCCGCTTCGGCGTCGGCGAGCGCCGACCGCAGCTGCTTCGACGATCCGATGATGCGGCCGGCCGCGAGGAGGTCCTCGGCGACGCGCAGGTCGGCCCGGCCGAGCGTCGCCAGAGTGGCGTGCGTCCCGGCCAGGGCCTTCCTCGTAGCGCTTCCCATCGCCTACTTCTTTCCGCCGGCGGTGGCCTCGGAGGCCTCCAGATCGGCGAGGAAGCGGTCGACGACCGCAGCCGCCTTCGCGTCGTCGGCGAGGCTCTCGCCGATGACACCGGACGCGAGGTCGATCGCCAGCGTGCCGACCTCGGAGCGGAGCGAGACGAGCGCCGACTGGCGCTCGGCCTCGATCTGGGCCTGCGCGCTCGCGGTGACGCGTGCGGCCTCGCTCAGCGCCTGCTCCTTCGCCTCGGCGACGATCCTCTTGCCGTCCTCGCGAGCCGCCTCACGGATGCGGCCGGCCTCGGCACGTGCGTCGGCGAGCTGTGCCGTGTACTCCTCGAGCGCCGCTTCGGCCTTGCGCTGCGCCTCGTCGGCCTTCGCGATGTTGCCCTCGATCGCCTCGCCGCGCTCGTCGAGCAGCTTCTGGACGCGCGGCAGCACGTACTTCCAGAAGAAGGCGAGGATGATGACGAAGCAGACCGCCGACCAGACGATGTCGTAGAGCTCCGGAAGGACCGGGTTCGGGGTCGCCTCGTGGCCCTCCTCTGCAGCCCTGAGTACTGCGTGAAGCACAGTGGCCTCCTAAATCGCTGCGGAACGCGGACTAGTTGGTGAAGATGAAGTAGGTCGCGATGCCGATGAAGGCGAGCGCCTCGGTGAAGGCGATGCCGATCCACATCAGGACCTGGAGACGGCCGGCCAGCTCGGGCTGACGAGCAACGCCCTCGATCGTCTTGCCGACGACGATGCCCACGCCGATGGCGGGGCCGATGGCGGCGAGGCCGTAGCCGACCGTCGCGATGTTGCCGTTGATCTCAGCGAGAACGGTAGTTGCGTCCACGTTGGGTTTTCCTTTCCTAGGGATGTGCTGGGCGGGCGCCCGGGCTCAGTGCTCTTCCGCGACCGCGAGCTGGATGTAGACCGCGGTGAGGAGGGCGAAGACATAGGCCTGCAGGACGGCGACGAGGATCTCGAAGAGCGTGAAGACGAACCCGAAGGCGAGGCTTCCGACCCCGAGCACCGCCCAGCCGCCGCCGGCCGTGAAGAAGAAGAACTGCGTCGCCGCGAAGAAGAGCACGAGCAGGAGGTGACCGACGATCATGTTCATCATGAGTCGCAGGGTCAGCGTGACCGGACGGATGACGAACGTCGAGATGAACTCGATCGGCGTGACGATGATGTACACCGGCCACGGCACGCCCGAGGGGAAGAGCGCGTTCTTGAAGAAGTTCTTCGGGCTCTTCTTGATTCCGGCGTAGATGAACGTGATGTACGCGACGATCGCGAGCACGAGCGGCACGCCGATCACCGAGGTGCCCGCGATGTTCAGGAACGGGATGACACCCGTGAGGTTCATGAACAGCACCATGAAGAAGATCGTGGTGAGGATGGGCAGGAAGCGCCGCCCGTCCTTCTTGCCGAGGAGGTCGTCGGCGATGTTCACCCGCACGAGGTCGAGGCCCATCTCGACGAGGCTCTGGAACCGTCCGGGAACGACGCTCATGCGACGCGTGCCGAGCCAGAAGACGAGGATCAGCGCGGCGACCGCCACGAAGCGGACCAGCTGGATGCGGTTGATCTCGAAGTACGTGCCTTCGAAGAGCAGGGCGCCCGGGAAGAACTCGAGAATCGACGGCCCGTGAAACTCACCATCGTCGGTTGACATCGGAACCAGAAGGTTCAGGGCGTTAGCTAGCAGCGCTATCTCCTGTTTCGGGGCGTGGAGCTCGGCTCTCGCGACGACGAACATCGGAAACGGATTCCGCACAGGCCGGAGCCGCGCGAAAACCGTGGGGGATCGTCATCACTCTAGCAAGAGTTCTACCCCCGGTCGAATCGCGGCGGCCGCCTCACTCGTCCGTCGGTGCCTTCGGCAGCTCGACGTCGCTCGCATACGGGATCCGGGACTTCGCGACGACGAGGACGTCGACCACGAGGGATGCGATGACCCCGGCGACGAGGCTCAGGAAGAGCACCGTCGGGTTGAGCCACGCGGCGTCCCTCAGCAGCACGACCAGCACGATGAAGACGATGAACTTCAGGAGCCAGCCGCCGAGCACGATCCCGAAGAATGCGCCGACGAAGAGGTCGCTGCCGGCGAAGCGGTTCGCGAAGAGGATGCTCGCGGCGGTGATGCCCATGAACACCACGGCCATCAGGGTGCCGACGAGCGCGCTCACGAGCCCCTCGCCGCCGGCGAAGACCAGGCCGAGGACGGCGCTGACGACCAGGACCACGCCGGCGAGGGCGGCGCCCCAGCCGAGCGCCCGGCGCAGGACCGGGTTCGAGCTCGGGGTTCGGTCGGCGGATTCAGGACGAGGGTCGCTCATGGTGCTCCAGTTCGGGGTCGCCTGCGGTGCGCGATCGGGCGGGGACGTGGGCGGCGGCCTCGAGCTCGTCGAACACGGCGACGTCGGCTGCCGCGGGCTCGGCCTCGGCGGCGACCGTGAGGCGCTTGCGGCGGCCGAGGGGCGCGAGCGTGAGTGCGGCGCACACGAGGAAGCCCGCTCCGAGCAGCACGAACGCCCACACCGAGTCGATGTCGAAGTACACGGGGAACACGTAGGTGAGCAGACACCCGACCGAGGCGACGGCCGTCCACGCGTAGAAGATGAGCACCGCGTTCAGGTGCGAGTGACCCATGTCGAGCAGCCGGTGGTGCAGGTGCTTGCGGTCGGCGGCGAACGGGGACTTGCCGGCGCGGAGCCGGCGGATCACGGCGAGCCCGAAGTCGATGAGCGGAATCGCGAGGATGGCGAACGGCAGGATGATCGGCATGAACGCCGCGAAGAGCTGGTCGAGCCCGACCGATCCCGGATTGATCTGACCGGTCACGGCGATGGCCGAGGTGGCCATGAGCAGGCCGATGAGCAGCGCCCCGGCGTCGCCCATGAAGAGCTTCGCGGGATGCCAGTTCAACGGCAGGAACCCCGCGCACGCGCCGACGGTCACGATCGCGAGCAGCGACGCGAGGTTGAAGTAGTTGAGCGGAGAGGTCTGCTGCACGAGCAGGTAGCTGTAGAGGTAGAAGACTCCGCTCGCGATGAGCGCGACGCCCGCCACGAGGCCGTCGAGCCCGTCGATGAAGTTGATGGCGTTCATGACGAGCACGATCGTGAAGACCGTGATGGTCGCGCTCATCCACGAGGACCCCACCCCGACGACGTCGCCGAGCGGCAGCGACACGATCGAGACGCCCTGCCATGCGACGAGTCCCGCCGCGAGGAACTGGCCGGCGAGCTTCGTCATCCAGTCGAGGTCCCAGATGTCGTCGGCGACGCCGATGAGCACGATGAGCAGCGCGGCCCCGAGGATCGAGAGGATCTGCGCGGGGTTCTGGAAGATGATCGCGATGATGGAGAAGCGGGAGGAGCCGAGCGTCGAGACGAAGGCCGCAGCGCCGATCGCGACGAGGATGCCGACGAACATCGCGACACCGCCGAGCCTCGGCGTGGGCCGCGTGTGCACGTCGCGCGCCCGGATCTTCGGGTAGAGCCGGTACTTCAGGCTCAGCTTCCAGACGATGACCGAGCCGACGAAGGTGACGAGGGCCGTGACGAGCGCGAGCGCGAGGAAGAGCGTCATGAGGAGGCGGCATCCGCTTCGTCGGCGGCGACGACGCGGTCCGAGGTGCCGGCCGACTCGTCGGCGGCGGATGCTTCGGCCTCGGCTCGCTCGGTGAAGAGCTCCTCGCCGACGACGGCGACGAGCTGCTCGCGTGAGACGACCCCGGCGCGGACGATGCGGAGCACTCCCCCGGTCTCGTCGAGCCCGGTCGCATCGACGATGGTCGACGAGGTGTCGCCGGGGCGCTCGCCGATGGCCTCGTAGGAGCCGCCGGCCGGCCCGCCGTCGAGGTAGACCGTGACGCTCTCACCGAGCATCGCCTCGGCATCGGCGGCCGTCGTCGCCGAGGGCTCGCCCGAGCGGTTCGCCGAGGAGACGGCGAGCGGTCCGGTCTCGGAGAGCAGCTCGAGCGCGATGGGGTTCGCCGGCATGCGCAATGCGACGGTGCCGCGCGTCTCGCCGAGGTCCCACTGCAGCGAGGGCTGCGCGTGGAGGATGACCGTGAGTCCGCCCGGCCAGAACTCGTCGACGAGGCGTCGCACGGGCTCGGGCACGTCGCGGGCGAGCGCATCGAGCGTCGGCACGCCGGGGATGAGCACGGGCGGCGGCGAGGTGCGCTCCCGCCCCTTCGCCTCGAGCAGGCGGGCGACGGCCTCCGGACTGAAGGCGTCGGCCGCGAGGCCGTAGACCGTGTCGGTCGGGATCACGACGAGCTCGCCGCGCCCGATGGCGCCTCGGGCGAGGCGCATGCCGGTGAGCAGCTGGGAATCGACCGAACAGTCGTAGATGGCAGTCATGACCGCTCGATTCTAGACCAGCGCGCTCGGCGTGCCCGGGCATCGCGTGCCACCGGCGCATCCGCCCGGCGCGGCACGGCCGCTCAGCGCACCGCGGTCGTCGCCCGATCGCGCATCGTGTAGTCGCGGTGGTGCGCGACGGCGCGCCAGCCGTCGGACCGGAGGAGCTCGGCGATCGCCGCGGATTGCGTCTCGGCGTGCTCGAGCACGAGGAGACCGCCCTCGTGGAGCAGCTCGGCGGCACGACGGGAGAGCACTCGGATGACATCGAGCCCGTCGGCACCGCCGTAGAGCGCGACCTCGGGGTCATGCAGTCGCACCTCGGGGTCGCGCGGCAGCTCGCCCGACGGCACGTACGGCGGGTTCGAGACGACGAGTGCGGCGCGCCCCTCGAGCTCGGGCAGCGCCGTCCCGAGGTCGGCGAAGACGAGCTGCAGATTCGGCGCCGCGACCTCCTCGACGTTGCGGCGCGTCCACGGGAACGCGGCCGGTGAGTTCTCGACCGCCCAGACCCGGGCGTGCGGCACCTCGGTCGCGAGCGCCAGCGCGATCGCGCCACTCCCGCTGCCGAGATCGATCGCGATCGGCTCGGGCTCCGCGGCCGCCCGGAGCCCGTCGATCGCGAGCTGGGTGACCTGCTCCGTCTCGGGCCGCGGTACGAACACGCCGGGTCCCACGGCGAGATCGAGCGAGCGGAACGGCGCTCGGCCCGTCAGGTGCTGCAGCGGCTCGCGGCGCGATCGACGCACGACCAGCGACTCGAGGGTCGCGGCATCCGACTCCGTCAGTTCACCGCCGATCACGAGCCGTGCCTGCAGCCCGCCTCGCGAGAGCCCGAGCACGTGCCCGATCAGCAACTCGGCGTCGACGTCGGGGTCGGGCACGCCTGCCGCGGCCAGCCGCGCCGCCGTCTGGTCGCGCACGGCGCGCAGCGCTCGCGAGCCGGCCGGCGGCATCCGTTCATCCACGCAATGGAATGTAACGCACGCGGCGGCCTCGGTGCCGCGCCCGTAGGCTGGTCTGCGGCGTCGCGCTCCACGCCGCGCCGTTCGCCGCAGGAACCCCGAGAGGAAGCACCATGGCCCAGGTCTTCGACAACATCACCGAGGTCTTCGGACGCACGCCGCTCGTGCGCCTGAACCGCGTGACCGACGGTGCGGATGCCACGGTGCTGGCCAAGCTCGAGTTCTACAACCCGTCCGCGAGCGTGAAGGACCGCCTCGGCGTCGGCATCGTCGACGCGGCGGAGGCGTCCGGCGCGTTGCAGCCGGGTGGCACGATCGTCGAGGGCACGAGCGGCAACACCGGTATCGCGCTCGCGATGATCGGTGCGGCCCGCGGATACCGCGTGATCATCGCGATGCCCGAGACGATGTCGAAGGAGCGCCGTGCGCTCCTTCGCGCCTATGGCGCCGAGCTCGTGCTCACCCCGGGCGGCGAGGGCATGAAGGGCGCCGTGGCACGCGCCGAGCAGCTCGTGAGCGAGACGCCGGGTGCCGTGCTCGCGAAGCAGTTCGAGAACGTCGCGAACGTCGACGTCCACCGTCGCACGACCGCCGAAGAGGTGTGGAACGACACCGACGGCGGCGTCGACATCTTCGTCTCCGGCATCGGCACGGGCGGCACCATCTCGGGTGTCGGCCAGGTGCTGAAGGAGCGCAAGCCCGGGGTGCGCATCGTCGGCGTCGAGCCGGCCGAATCCCCCATCCTGAACGGCGGCGCGCCGGGCCCCCACAAGATCCAGGGCATCGGGGCCAACTTCGTCCCGGAGATCCTCGACCGCGAGGCCTACGACGAGATCATCGACGTGAACATCGACCAGGCCGTCGCGACCGCGCGCCGGCTCGGCGTCGAGGAGGGCATCCTCGGCGGGATCTCGTCGGGTGCCACCGTCTACGCGGCGGCCGAGCTCGCCAGGCGCCCCGAGAACGCCGGCAAGACGATCGTCGTCATCGTCGCGAGCTACGGTGAGCGCTACCTGTCCACGGTGCTGTACGAAGGTCTGCTTGACTGAGCGGGTGCCGACCCTGCGAACCCTGAAGGAAGACCTCGCCACCGCTCGGGCCCACGATCCGGCCGCCCGGAGCGAGGCCGAGGTCTTCCTCGCATACTCGGGCCTGCACGCCATCTGGGCCTACCGGCTCGCCCACCGCCTCTGGCTCGCGGGCGCCCGCCTGCCCGCCCGCCTCGTCTCGCAGCTCGTGCGGTTCCTGACCGGGGTCGAGATCCACCCCGGAGCGGCGATCGGACGCCGGTTCTTCATCGATCACGGCATGGGCGTGGTGATCGGCGAGACGGCCGTCATCGGCGACGACGTGATGCTCTACCACGGGGTCACGCTCGGCGGGAAGGCGCCGCGACACACGCCGCCCGGCACGAAGCGGCATCCGACGCTCGAGGACGGCGTGACCGTCGGAGCCGGCGCCAAGATCCTCGGCGACATCGTGATCGGGGCGTGGAGCGCCGTCGGAGCCAACGCGGTCGTCACGAAGTCCGCGCCCGCGCACTCGCTGCTCGTCGGCATCCCCGCGAGTGCCCGGCCGCTCTCGCACGAGACCGCGGATGCGGCGCGCGGCGTGCACGACTGGCACATCTGAGTCGACCGGCACCGCGACGGCGCGGCGCGCCGTCCGCGACTCGTGATCAGACCTGGTCGCCGAGGTGGGCGAGACGCGCTTCCTCGTCGGCCTGGATCGCGGATTCGATGATCGGCTCCAGGGACCCGTTCATCACCTGGTCGAGGTTGTACGCCTTGTAGCCGGTGCGGTGGTCGGCGATGCGGTTCTCGGGGAAGTTGTAGGTGCGGATGCGCTCGGAGCGATCCATCGAGCGGATCTGCGACTTCCGGGCATCGGATGCCGCAGCGGCCTGCTCCTCCTGCTGACGCGCCAGCAGGCGGGCACGCAGCACGCGCATCGCCGCCTCGCGGTTCTGCAGCTGCGACTTCTCGTTCTGCATCGAGACGACGATGCCCGTCGGCACGTGGGTGATGCGGACCGCCGAGTCCGTCGTGTTCACCGACTGGCCACCGGGTCCCGACGAGCGATACACGTCGATCTTCAGGTCGTTCTGGTTGATCTCGACCTCTTCGGGCTCGTCCACCTCGGGGAAGACGAGCACGCCGGTCGTCGACGTGTGGATGCGACCCTGCGTCTCGGTGACCGGCACCCGCTGGACGCGGTGCACGCCCCCCTCGTACTTCAGGTGCGCCCAGACGCCCTGCGAGGGGTCGGTCGCGTTCGACTTGATCGCGACCTGCACATCCTTGTATCCGCCGAGATCCGACTCGTTCTGGTCGAGCAGCTCCACCTTCCAGCCCTTGGACTGCGCGTACTGCATGTACATGCGCAGGAGGTCGCCGGCGAAGAGCGCGCTCTCCGCGCCTCCCTCACCGCCCTTGATCTCCATGATCACGTCGCGGCCGTCGTCGGGGTCGCGCGGGATGAGCAGCCGCCGGAGCCGCTCCTGCGCCTGCGCGAGATGCTCCTCGAGGGACGGCACCTCCGCGGCGAAGGCGTCGTCCTCCTTCGCGAGCTCCCTGGCGGCCGCCAGGTCCTCCTGGGCCTCGCGCCACGCCGCGTTGGCGGCCACGATCCGGCTCAGCTCGGCGTAGCGCCGGTTGACCTTCTTGGCTCGCGCGGCGTCGGCGTGGAGGGTCGGGTCCGCGAGCTCGTCCTGCAGGGCGGCGTGCTCATCGAGCAGCGCCTGGACCGATTCGAACACGGATGCCTCAGCGGTGGTCGGTCTCGTGCACGGTGCCGTGACCGTTCGTGCCCACCGGCATCGACTTCTGCATGAGCATGAGGAACTCGACGTTCGACTGCGTCTCCTTGAGGCGGCCGAGCACCGCTTCGAGCGCTCCCTGCGGCTCGAGGCCGGCCAGCGCACGACGCAGCTTCCACGTGATCTTCACCTCGTCGGCCGAGAGGAGCATCTCCTCGCGACGGGTCGATGAGGCGTTGACGTCGACGGCCGGGAAGATGCGCTTGTCGGCGAGCTGCCGGGAGAGCCGCAGCTCCGAGTTGCCGGTGCCCTTGAACTCCTCGAAGATCACCTCGTCCATCTTGGAGCCCGTCTCGACGAGCGCCGTCGCGAGGATCGTGAGCGAGCCGCCGTTCTCGATGTTGCGGGCCGCGCCGAAGAAGCGCTTGGGCGGGTAGAGCGCCGAGGCGTCGACACCACCCGAGAGGATGCGACCGGATGCCGGCGCCGCGAGGTTGTACGCGCGACCGAGCCGCGTGATGGAGTCGAGCAGCACGACGACGTCGTGGCCCAGCTCGACGAGGCGCTTCGCCCGCTCGATGGCGAGTTCGGCGACCGTCGTGTGGTCCTCGGCCGGTCGGTCGAAGGTCGAGGCGATGACCTCGCCCTTCACCGTGCGCTGCATGTCGGTCACCTCTTCGGGGCGCTCGTCGACGAGCACGACCATGAGGTGGACCTCGGGGTTGTTGATCGAGATGGCGTTCGCGATCTGCTGCAGCACGATCGTCTTGCCCGCCTTCGGCGGCGCGACGATGAGGCCGCGCTGGCCCTTGCCGATCGGTGCGACGAGATCGATGATGCGCTGGGTGAGCTTGGTCGGCTCCGTCTCGAGTCGCAGGCGCTCCTGGGGGTAGAGCGGCGTGAGCTTCTGGAACTCCACGCGGGCCGCCGACTCCTCGGGCGTCTGCCCGTTGACGGAATCGACCTTCACCAGGGCGTTGTACTTCTGCCGGCTGTTCGACTCGCTGTCACGAGGCTGCTTGATCGAGCCGACGACCGCGTCGCCCTTGCGCAGGTGGTACTTCTTCACCTGGCCGAGCGAGACGTAGACGTCGCTCGGGCCCGGCAGGTAGCCGGTCGTGCGGACGAACGCGTAGTTGTCGAGCACGTCGAGGATGCCCGCGATGGGGATGAGCACGTCGTCGTCGAGGATCTCGGGCTCGAGCTCGTCGCCCACGCCCTGGCCGCGGCGCTTGCGGTCGCGGTAGCGGTTGCGGCGGCCGCCCTCTCCGTCGGCCTGCTGCTGCGCGTCGCGGCCCTGGCCGGCGCCCTGCTGCTGGCCGCGG
>JAPSJU010000240.1 GCA_031178025.1 Agromyces sp.
AGCGACTCACCGCCCAGCTCCTCGCGAGCAACGACGCGCTCGTGCAGTCGCGCATCCGCCTCGTCGAGACAGCCGACCGCGAGCGATCACGTATCGCCCAGGACCTGCACGACGGCATCCAGGTGCAGCTCGTGCTGCTGGCGCTCGCCGCGCAGACGATCGCGAACTCCGACGATGCGACCCCGGGCACCAGCGACGCATCCGCCGCCCTGCGACGCGGCATCGACGAGGCCGCGGCCGACCTGCGCCGTCTCGTGCACAACGTGCTGCCCGTGACCCTCATGGAGCGCGGGCTGACGGCGGCGACCGAGGACCTCGTCGACCGCCTCGCGGTCGCCGCCACCCTCGACGCCGAGCTCGACGACGATCGCATCACGCCGACCACCGCGCACACGGCGTACTTCATCATCGCCGAGGCGCTCGCGAACACGGTGAAGCACTCGCGGGCGTCATCCGTGCGGGTGAAGCTGCGCAGCGACGACCAGCGGCTGACCATCGACGTCCACGACAACGGCGTCGGCGGCGCGAGCCTGAGCGCGGGTGCCGGGCTGCGCAGCCTCGTCGACCGGGTCGACGCCCTGGGCGGCAAGCTCCACATCGAATCGCCCAGGGGCCGAGGCACCCGCGTGAGCGTGGAGCTGCCATGCGGGTAGTCATCGGCGAAGACGAGGTGCTGCTGCGCGAGGGGCTGCGAGCCCTGCTCGACGGCAACGGATTCGAGGTGCTCGCCGTCGCCGCCGACGCGCAGACCCTCGAACGGGAGGTCGCCGCTCACCTTCCCGAGCTCGTCATCACCGACATCCGGATGCCTCCGACCCACACCGACGAGGGCCTGCTCGCCGCCCTCCGCATCCGCGAGCGGTTTCCGGCGATGGCGGTCGTCGTGCTGTCGCAGCACGTGCAGCGCCGCTTCGCCTCCGACCTGCTCGATCAGGACGGCGCGGGGTTCGGCTACCTCCTGAAGCAGCGCATCGCCGACGTGCGCACCTTCACCGCCGACCTGCGCCGCGTCGCGGCCGGCGGCACCGCACTCGACCCCGAGGTGGTCTCGGTGCTCGTGGCTCGCGCGAGCCGGGCGAGCGGGGCGGTCGGCTCGCTCACCCCGCGGCAGCTCGAGGTGCTCACCCTCATGGCGGAGGGACGCAGCAACGCCCGGATCGCGGCGGAGCTGTTCCTCACCGAGAAGGCCGTCGTGCAGCACACGTCGAAGATCTACGACGCGCTCGGGCTGCCGCTCGACGCCGACGACCACCGCCGGGTGCTCGCGGTGATCCGGTTCCTGCGGTCGGTGGCGGAAGACGGGGTGTGAGGGGCGCTGCCGTGCGGTCCTCGTGTTGCGCCCGCCGCGTCGCCGACTACTGCCGCATCCGTACTGTGAAGCCTCGCCGTCACGCCTCCGGCGCCTCTTGCAGCGCGCGCACCTCGATGCGGCACTGGAGCGCCGTCGACGCCCGGGTCGCCCACTCGACGGCCGCGGCGTCATCCGCCGCCTGGATGACCCAGAAGCCGCCCACGTACGCCGGCGCCTCGACGAACGGCTCGTCGAGCACGCGGGTCTCGCCCGACGAGACGTCGACCGTCTTCGCGGTCGACGGGGGGTACAGACCGCCCGCGAACAGGAACGCCCCCGAGTCCGTGAGCGCGGTGTTGAACTCGTCGACCGCCGCCATCACCGCGGCGAGCTCGGCAGGATCGGACTCCTGCATCGACGCCATCGTCGGCTCGGTTGCGGTGTCGTGGGGCACAGTGAGGAAGTACTGGGTCATCGGTCGATCCTTTCGTTGCGGGCGTCGTTGGTGTCGCCCTCAGTCAAGCGTCGAATGAACGATGCCTCGATCGACATCAGGGCGTGATCTGGAGCGCGACTCGTCCTCCACAGGCCTCGCATCGGCTGGCTTATTCACATGCTGATCTGCGGTTTTAGCGCTCAGCCAATGTCAGTGGTGCCCGCAAGAATAGACCCATGACCGGCACCCGCGAGACGCTCGAGCACCTCCGCTCGACGCTCGCCGATGTGCTGCGGTTCGACGAGGCATCCGTCTGGTCCGACGACGAGCTGCTCGCCGCGACCGGCGCGCTCGAGGCGGTCGGTCGTCTGATCGACGCGGGCCGCGCGGCGTACGCCGGCGAGGTCGCCGAGCGCTCCCGTGTCGAGCTCGGCGATCGGCGCCTCTCCACCCGCAGCGGATGCCGCTCCGCCGTCGAACTCGTCGAGCGCGTGACCCAGGTGTCCGCATTCGAGGCGCGCCGACGCATCTCGCTCGGCTCGGCCACCCGGGCCCGCATCGGCCTCAGTGGAGACCCGGCCGAGGCGGTGTTCCCGCTCGTCGCGGCCGCGCTCGCCGCCGGCGATCTGGGCGCGGATGCCGCGTGCACGATCGTGCGCGAACTCGACCGCACTCGCCCGGTTGCCGATCCGGCCGCGCTCGCCGCCGCCGAACGGGCGCTCGTCGCTGAGGCCACCGGGGTCGGCGACGGTCGGCCGGTGCGCTGCACCGCCGACGAGCTGCGCGTGCAGGCGCAGGCGTGGTCGACGTTCCTCGACCAAGACGGCCACGAGCCCGATGACGAGCGGGCGATGCGTCGTCGCGGGCTGCGGCTCGGTCGCGCTCGCGACGGGCTCGTGCCGATCACGGGCGACCTCATGCCCGAGGTCGCGGCCCGGCTCAGGCGACTCTTCGACGCGCATCTGTCGCCGCGGTCGGGCACCGGGTTCATGACCGACGACGAGCGCGCGAGCCTCGCAGCGTCGGGCGAGACGCGCTCCGCCGATCAGCAGCGGCACGACGTGCTGGCCGCTGCACTCGACACGGCCGCCCGCTCGGGCGAGCACCCGTCCATCGGCGGTGCCGCGCCGACCGTGCTGGTCAGTGTCAGGGCGTCCGATCTCGCCGCTGGTCGTGGCGTCGCGCATGCCGACGGCGTCGACGCTCCCGTCTCGCTCCGGGCGGCGCGGCACATGATCTGCACCGGCGGCACGCAGACGGTCGTGTTCGACGATGACGGCCGCATCATCCGGCTCGGCTCGCCCGAGCGGTGCTTCACCCCGCATCAGCGGCGGGCGATCACCCTCCGCGACGGCGGATGCCTCATTCCGGGCTGCTCCGTACCGGCCGCGTGGTGCGAGATCCACCACGTCATCCCCGACGCCGACGGCGGACCGACCCACACCGACAACGGAGTGCTGTTGTGCTGGTTCCACCACCGCACGATCGACACCTTGGGGTGGGCGATCCGGATGCTGCGGGGCGTGCCACACATCCGCCCACCCGCGTGGCTCGACCCGGGCGGCAGCTGGCGCCCTGTGACCAAGTCGCCCACCCGCCTCGCCGACCTGTACGAGCGGCGCTCCAGCGAGCCCGCCGCGTGAACGAACGAACCCTCCGCGCAGGGCGGAGCGTCATGAGCTCACACGTCACGCCCGATCGCCTCGAAAGCTCCGGGCAGGCGCAGCGTCACGCCGGGCCGCCTCCGAAGCCGATCTCGTTTCCGTCAGGGTCGCGGTACATGACCTTTCGTACGCCGTTGCCGTAGGTCTCCCGCTCCGCGGGTTCGATGCCGCGCTCGGCGATGCCCGCCACGCGCGCGTCGAGGTCGTCGACGAACACGGTCTGGATCGCATGACCCGCGCGTTCGGGACGACTCACGTCGATGTACAGGAATCGATGCTCGCCGAGTTCCCACACGGCCTCGGTGTCATTGGGGAGGAACGAGGGCGCAGCACCCAGCAGGCGTTCGTACCAGTCGAGGGCGCGTGCGTAATCGCTGACGGGAATCCCCGCGAAGAGATCGGTGGCCATGCCGAAAGGATAGGCGCGGCATCCGCCGG
>JAPSJU010000241.1 GCA_031178025.1 Agromyces sp.
TGATCGTTGCGGCTCCGTGGTGGGGGTAAACGACGGTTTCGCCAACCTCAAAAAGCATGAATGAATGTCCTTTCGGCAACTTTCAGGATATCACATTCGGGATCATGCTAAGGTTCGCCACCCTCCCTGAGGCCGCGCCGCCGTAGGCTACACTCGGACACGATTCCCACGCGCGAGCAGGTTCGTTTCGCGCATGCTCGCACTTGGAGGTTCTGTGAAGGCGCGTCTTGCGGCATCCGCTGCTCTGGCTCTCGGTCTCGTGCTGGGCGCGAGCGGCTGCTCGATGGTCACGTACCAGGCGACGACCGAGCACTACGACGCGAGTGACGGCGTCTCGCTGAACGTCGGCGAGCTGAAGATCCGCAACGCGCTCATCGTGAGCGACGACGGCGTCGACGGGAACCTCGTGATGTCGGTCGTGAACACGGGCGAGGACGATGCGACGCTCGGCGTCCAGTCGAGCGATGGCGAGGTGGCCGAGATCGAGGTCGAGGCCGGCCAGACCGTGTCGCTCGGTGGCGACGAGGAGCCCGTGCTCCTCGAGGGCCTCGATGCCGAGGTCGGCGGACTCGTCGCGCTGTACTTCCAGTACGGCGACGTCGAGGGGGCCGAGCAGCGCGTGCCGGTGCTCGACAGCCGCCTGCCCGAGTACGCCGACCTGGCGCCGTCGCGAGGCTCGGGGAACTCCTCCGAGTCGGACGCCGACACCGAGGCACCGGCCACCGAGGCACCGGCCACCGAGGCTCCCGCCACCCCCGAGGCGACGCCGGCCCACTGACGAGCCCGCTCAGGCTTCGAAGCGGTAGCCGAGCCCTCGCACGGTGACGAGTTGCACCGGCTCCGACGGCTGCACCTCGATCTTCGAGCGGATCCGCTTGATGTGCACGTCGAGCGTCTTCGTGTCGCCGAAGTAGTCCGAGCCCCAGACACGGTCGATGAGCTGTCCGCGGGTGAGCACGCGGCCGGGATTCCGCATGAGCAGTTCGAGCAGCTCGAACTCCTTGAGCGGCATGGGCACCGGTTCGCCGTCGACCTCGACCGTGTGCCGGTCGACGTCCATGCGCACGCGACCGCCCTCGAGGATCGCCTCGTCGAAGTCCTCCACCTCGATGCGCCGGCGGAGCACCGCCCTGATGCGGGCGAGGAGCTCGCGCGTGGAGTACGGCTTGGTCACGTAGTCGTCGGCGCCGAGCTCGAGGCCCACGACGATGTCGATCTCGGAGTCCTTCGCGGTGAGCATGATGATCGGCACGGTCGAGCGCGTGCGGATCTCCCGGCACACCTCCGTTCCCGGCAGGCCCGGCAGCATGAGGTCCAGCAGCACGAGGTCGGCACCGTTCTGGTCGAACGCGGAGATCGCGCTCGGACCGTCGGCGGCGATCTCGACCTCGTAGCCCTCGCGTTCGAGCAGGAAGCTCAACGGGTCGCTGAGGGCGATCTCGTCTTCGACGAGCAGGATGCGGGTCACGTGTGTTCTCCTCGATCAGGCGTCGCGACGGGCTGGCGGTGCGCCGCCGGCGTCGCGGCATCCGGTTCGGATGCGGGTGCGGGTGCGGGCTCGGCCAGCGGCAGTCGGATCATGAACGTGGAACCGCGGCCCGGCTGCGACCACACCCGCACGTCGCCGCCGTGGTTCTGCACGGTGTGCTTGACGATGCTGAGCCCGAGGCCCGAGCCGCCGGTGTTGCGCGAACGCGCCTGGTCGACCCGGTAGAAGCGCTCGAAGACGCGCTCGAGGTCCTCGCTCTCGATGCCGATGCCCTGGTCGGTGACCGCGATCTCGACGGTGTCGCCGTCGATCTTCACGCCCACGCCCACCCTGCCGCCCTCATTGGAGTAGGCGATCGCGTTCGAGACGAGGTTGTGCACGGCGACCACCATGAGCGCTCGGTCGCCGTACACGTGGGCACCCGAGGAGGCGCGGACCGCGACCTCGACCTGCTTGCCGGCGGCGACGACCCGATTCTGGTCGACCGCAGCGGCGACCACCTCGTCGACCGGGACGAGGACGTCGGGTCGCAGCGCGTCGCGCGCCTGCAGGCGGGACAGGGCGATGACCTCGCTCGTGATGTGCGCGAGCCGGTTCGCCTCGACGGTGAGGCGACCCGCGAAGCGCCGGACCTGCTCGGGCTCATCGGCGGCGTGGTCGAGCGCCTCGGCGAGCAGGCTCACCGACGCGATCGGGGTCTTCAGCTCATGGCTGATGTTGGCGACGAAGTCGCGCCGCACCTCATCGAGGCGATGCGCCTCGGTGCGGTCCTCGGCGAGCAGGAGGATGAAGCGCGTGCCGAGGCGGGCGACGCGGACGCGGAGCCGCACGGTGGAGTCGCCGTACGGGCCCCGGGAGACGGCGACCTCCTTGGCGATGGTCGCTCCCGTGCGGCGCACGGAGGCGACGAGCTCGGCGAGCTCGGGATGCACGAGCGACCCCTGCCGCACGAGTCCCATTGCCAGCGCACCCGGGGAGGCCTTCAGCACGTTGTTCGAGGGATCGAGGACCACCCCCGCCGATTCGAGCACCTCGAGCACCTGGTCGATGCCGTCGGGGATCGTGGGGGCGACGACGCGGGCCGCGCTCGAACCGCGGCGCTCGGCCATGTGCAGCACGATGATGAATGCGGCACCGAGGAATATGCCGAAGGCCAGTGCGGTGAGCACCAACCACATGGAATCCATGGCTTCACCCTAACCAGTCGGGGAAGGCGCTCCGCCCGTTGTCCGGCCGTCTCGCGGTAGGTTAACGAGTGTTCAGGCTTCCGGCACCTGTTGTTCACCTCTCACGGGGAGGATATCCCGGGGCCGGATCGAACCGGTGCGTCCGCGTGCGCTCTGCGCGGGACCGAGCAGACAAGGATTTCGTTCATGCGTGAAGTGTTCCAGCAGGAACTCCGCGAGGTGCAGGACCGACTCGTCGAGATCGCCGATCTCGTCGCGGAGTCGATCGACAAGGCGACTCGCGCGTTCAACGACTCGAACGTGAGCCTCGCCGAGGAGGTCATCGCCGACGACGACCGGATCGACCAGCTGACGGTGGCGCTCGATGAGCTCGCGATCACGATCCTCGCGCGCCAGCAGCCGGTCGCGAAGGATCTCCGCATCGTCGTCAGCGCCCTCAGGATGAGCGCGTCGCTCGAGCGCATGGGCGACATGTCGACGCACATCGCGCAGCTCGCCCGGTACCGCTTCCCCGACAAGGTCGTGCCCTCGTCGCTCCGCGCCACGTTCTCGGACATGGGCCGGCTCGACGTCGAGATCGCGAGCAAGCTCGCCCAGCTCCTGCGCAGCGGCGACGTCGACCTGGCCGAGGAGATCCGCAACGAGGACGACAAGGTCGACGCCCTCCACCTCTCGGTGTTCGACAAGGTGCTCGGCGAGACGTGGAAGGGCCAGGCCGTCGACACGGTCGATGCCACGCTCGCGAGCCGATACCACGAGCGCTTCGCCGACCACGCGGTGTCGATCGCGAAGAAGGTGCGGTACCTCGCGACGGGCGACTGGGATCCCGAGAAGTCCGGCAACCTCTGACCGGCGTTCGGCCGGTATGACGACGGGCGGGGGATGTCGCATCCCCCGCCCGTCGTCGTTCGTCCCGTCGGCTACTTCTTGCCCTGCGCCGCGACCGCCGCGGCGCCGGCTGCCGCCGCTTCGGGGTCGAGGTACTCTCCGGGGGCGAGCGGCATGAAGTCGTCGCCCAGCTCGTAGACGAGCGGGATGCCGGTCGGGATGTTGAGCTCGGCGATGTCGTCGTCGGAGATCCCGTCGAGGTGCTTCACGAGCGCGCGGAGCGAGT
>JAPSJU010000020.1 GCA_031178025.1 Agromyces sp.
GCCCCGGCCGCAGCGGCAACTGGGCGATCCAGTAGTCGGTGCTCGGAGTCGGTGGCGTGGTGAAGCGGGCGTTCACGACCCACAGCCGGCCGGCGGCCACCGTCGCCGTGGTGGGGACGTCCAGCAGCGGGTCAGCCGGCTCCCCGGGATCGGTGATCACCCCGAGCACCTCACCGGTGGACAGGCGTGCACCGAGGCGGATCATCGTGACGACACCACCCCCGACCGCATAGAGCGTGTTGCCCCGCAGCTCCAGACCGTCGGGCCCGGGGAGTACCTCTCCGCCCAGATCGACCAGGGCGGCGATCCCGGTGGCGGGGTCGACGCGGAAGAGCTGTCCCGTGCTGCTCTGCGCCACGAGGAGCATCCCCGCCTTCTCGACGATCCCATTGAGGTTCGGACCGGCGGTCTGCACGAAGTCGCCGGTGACCGGCAGCAGCTCCGCTGCATCCCCAGGGGGGAGTGACCCGTCGGAGGGGAGCGGGATCCTCATGAGCTGGGCGGTGAAGGAGTCGGTGATGTAGACCGCATCACGTGCGATCGCGACGTCGTTGAGTGCGCCGATGTCGCCGGGCGGGAGGTAGGTGGCGAGAAGCTCGCCGCTCGACGCGTCGTAGACGCGGACGTCACCGGCGCCGACGTTGAAGCCGGGCCCGCCGCCGGCGACCCACAGGCGGTCCCGTCGCGACTCGTAGGCGATGCCGACCGAGGCGAGGCCCCCGGAACCGTGAGCGAGCAATCCGCCTGAGCCGTCGCGAAGGTCGACCCGCCAGATCGCACCGTCGATGAGCGAGCCGACGAAGACCGAGGTGCCCCGGCCGTTCTCCACACCCTCGGGGAAGAAGCCGTCGGGCAGGTCGATGCGGACCGGGAAGTTGCCGGGAGGCGCCGCCGTTGCCGCGGAGGGAACGACGCCGACGGCGGCGAGGAGTGCGATGACGAGTACGGCGAGTCTGCGCATGACCGGCCTCCTTCGGCAGGTGCGAAAACGCTCGAGCAGCTCAAGTGTCGACCCGCCGCCGCTCGTCGTCAATGGCGGGCGGCCATGTGTTCGCGCTCGGCTGCCGCCCGATGCTCGGGCAGCCGCCCATGGCGATCAGCGGTGCTCGTGCGCGGGAGCGTGGAGCTCACCGTGCGGCACCGCGAGGTCCCCGGCACCGGTGGCCGCCAGGGCGGGCGTTGCGAGCGCGGCGACGAGCGTCGCGCCGACGATGAGCCCGATCGCGTGAACACCGCGGAGCGAGTCCGGCACCCTGTCGCCTGCACGTCCGGATGCGCGCCGTCGTCGCCGCGACCGCATCTCGCCCGCCGCGCCGAGCGCGACGACCGCGACGAGCAGGTCGGCGGCGAGGAGGGGGAGCGCCGGTATCCCCTGATCGAACGACGTGCCCGTGGCCGCGAGGGCGGCGGATGCCACCAGCAGGGCGACCGAGATGCCGATCGTCGCTCGGGGCGCGACCGGGTGTCCTGCCCGGAGCGCGAACACGCCCCAGCCGAGTGCGGCGATGCCGCACCCGGCCAGGACTGCTCCTGCGACGATCTCCGCGCCGGCGGCCAGGGCGGTGAGGACGAGTCCGGCTCCGACGGAGCCGAGCATCGGCCAACTCCACACCAGACCGCCGAGCGCGGACATCATCGCCTCCTACGCGGTCGCCGCACGGGCGGCGCGCTCGGCTCCCAGCCCCACGCCGAGCAGCACGAGGGCGCTCGCGAGGTGCAGGAAGTGATCGGCCGTGTTGAGCGCCAGGATGTTCGCCGCAGTGCCGGCCAGGAAGAAGCCGACGATGCCGAGCAGCAGGTACGCCGCCCCGATCACCGTGTTCGTCGCCTTCGACGCCGACACCGATGAGAAGCCGGCGATCAACAGGGCCGCGCCGATGAGGACGTGGGCGATGTTGTGAAGCGGGTTCACCTGGAAGATGCCGAGAAGCAGGCCACCCTCCGTGGCGATGAGGTCGACGCCGCCGGTGACGGCGAAGCCGAGCAGCCCGACGAGCACGTAGACCGCACCGAACACTGTCGCGACGATGCGATTCGGGGAGTTGCGCATGGATTCGTTTCTTTCTGTGAGGCGACGGATGTCGCAGTGCTGATGAAGCGGAACGGGTCACCCCGCGGGTGGTCGACTACATCGAGGGCATGAGCACCGAGTCGACCAGGTAGACGGTCGCGTTCGCCGTCTGCACTCCACCGCAGACGACGGTGGCGTCGTTGACGGTGATCGCATCGCCGGAACCGGCGACCTCGACCGTGCCGCCCTGCACGGTGGTCTGCGTGCCCACGATCTCGTCGGGCGAGAGCTGCCCGGGGATGACGTGGTACGTCAGGATCGACGTGAGCGTGGCCGAATCGGTCTTCAGCGACTCGATGACGGCCGGGTCGATCTTGGCGAATGCGTCGTCGATCGGCGCGAAGACCGTGAACTCGTCACCGTTGAGCGTGTCGACGAGGTCGACCTCGGGGTTGAGCTGGCCCGAGACCGCGGCGACGAGCGTCGTGAGGATCGGGTTGTTCGACGCCGCGACGGCGACCGGGTCCTTCGACATGCCGGCAACCGAGCCGGGGCCGTCGGGAACCTGCTCGGCGTAGGCGGCGCAGCCGGCGCCGACGAGGTCGGCGGCCGGGTCGGCCTCCATGGCCTCCTCGGTGGGCGTCGCCTCTTCGCTCGTGGTGGGCTCTTCGCTCTCGTTCGAGGCGTCGCTTCCCATGCTGCAGCCGGCGAGTCCCAACACGGCGACTGCCGTGATGGAGAACGCGGCCAGGACGGTACGGGTGCTGCGGATTGATCGCATGGATCTCCTCCTTCGGATCTTGGCGACCCGGAGCGGGCCGTCAGGGGTGATTCGGAGGCCCGGGGGGATCGGATTGGCCGACTTCGAAGAAGTTCTCGGCGGAGCTCGATTCGAGCGCGTCCAATCGGATCGCGCCACCGCTCCGAATCACCTTCGACCACAGAAACGAGACCTGGTGCCGACCCTCGATCTCATGAACGGATGATCCATGCCCGCGTACTCCACGACAGTGCCCCGCACGCTCCGCTCGAGCAGCCGTCTGTCATGCTGGATGTCATGGGCGATGGCGGTGAGTACGGCGCAGCACGCGCCGCGACGCTCGAGGAGCTGCTCGCCGCGACCGCCGCTGGCGACCGCGGGGCGTTCAGCCTGCTCTACGACCAGACCGCCCCACGAGTCTTCGGCCTCATCAGACGGCTCCTCGTCGACGCAGCCCAGGCAGAGGAGGTGACGCAGGACGTGTATCTGGAAGCGTGGCAGACCGCCGCACGATTCGACCCTGCTCGCGGCTCCGCCGTGACCTGGCTGCTGACCCTCGCCCACCGGCGGGCGGTCGATCGCGTGCGCGCCTCGCAGGCGTCGCGCGAGCGAGACCTGAAGACCGGCATGCGCGACCTCGACGTCCCGGTCGACGAGGTGAGCGAGACGGTGGAGGTCCGCATCGAACACGAACGCGTCACGGGCGCGCTCGCCGGACTGAGCGAAGTCCAGCGGCAGTGCCTCTCGCTGGCGTACTACGACGGATGCAGCCAATCCGAGATCGCGTCGAGGCTGAATGTGCCGCTCGGCACGGTGAAGACCCGATTGCGCGATGGAATGATCCGATTGCGCGAACTGCTGGGGGTGACGACATGAACCGGACCGGTGATCCGACCGAACCCGAGCGCCAGGATGCCTCGTTGCACGAGCTCGCGGCCGCATACGCGCTCGACGCCCTCGACGAGTTCGATCGGGCTCGTTTCGAGCGTGCGCTCGCCGCGTCGCCGCAACTCCGGGCGGAGGTGGACGCGTTCCGCAGTGCTGCGACGGGCCTCAGCGACGCGCTCCCGGCCGTCGCGCCGCCGGCCTCGCTGAAGACGAGCCTGTTCGAGCGACTCGACGAGGTGCCGCAGGAGCGTGCCGCCGACGCATCCGCTGCACCTTCGACCCGTGCCGAAGAGCGGCAATCCGGCTCCTCGAGCATCGCCGACCGCCCATCGGACGGCGGGAGCATCGACGAGCTCGCCGCTCGGCGCGGGCGGCGGCAGCGCACCGTGCTGCTCGCCGCCGCGGCCGCCGTCGTGCTGATCGTCGGCGCCGTGGTCGGAGTGAACTGGGCGGGTCCGAACGGGTGGGGCGTGCAGCGCGAGATCGCGCAACTCGCCGAGGCGCCCGACGCCGAGCGGGTGACCCAGCAGGTCGACGGCACCGAGGTGACCCTCATCTGGTCGGCCGAGGAGGAGCGCAGCGCCGTCATCGCGGAGGGGCTGCCCGATGTGGGCGGTGACCGCACCTACGAGCTCTGGTACATCGACGAGTCGGGAGCCGTGTCGGCCGGCACCTTCGACGTTCGCGACGACGAGGCGTGGCGGATCCTCGAGGGTGAGTTCAGGCCGGGAGTGGTCGTCGGCATCACCGTCGAGCCCGCCGGCGGATCGCCGCAGCCGACGACCGACCCCCTCGTGCTCTTCGAGACATAGGCCCAGGCCGCTCGGGCCCGCGGGCCTCGTCCGGACTCGCGCGGGTCACTCCCAGTCGTCGAGGTACCGCTCGCCGGAGCGCATCGCGATCGCAGTGCGATCCGCCCAGCCGTCGAGGCTGAGCTCGATCTCCTCCTCGACGGTGGGTCGCCGGTGGCGGGCGATCAGGTCGCGCGCCATCAGCTGCGCTCGCATGGCCGCCTCGGTGTCGCCCTCGACCGCGGAGATGATCGAACCCTTCATGAGGATGTGCCAGGACGCGGCGAACTCGTCGGGCCGCTCGAGGTCGGCGTCGACGGCGAGGCTCTCCACGAGCGCACGGATGTTGGCGAGGTACTCGCGGCTCGCGATGCCCAGCGGATGCGAGCGTCCCATCTCGATCAGGACGTTGATGAACGAGCAGGCTTCGAAGTCGTCACGCTGGAACCAGTCGTGGAACACCTCGAAGATGGCGAGGAGCCGGTCCTCGGGTGCATCGCCCCCGCGGAGGCGGGCGCCCGCCGCGACGAAGCCCAGCGTCCATTCCTCTTCCCGCCGCTGCAGGAACGCCTCCGCGAGGAGTTGCTTGCTGGGGAAATGGTCGTGCAGTTGCGTGACGCTGACGCCCGCGGCGTTCGCCACCTGCACGAGGTCGACGTCGCGGATGCCGCGGCGAGCCATGAGTTCGCCGGCGGCGGCGAGCACGCGTTCGCGCACGTCGGCCTGGGGTGCCGCTGGGGAAGCCATCGGGCGATCGTACTCCCATCGAGGCCGATGCCGGGCCCCTCGGACGGGGGTGTTGACCGAGGATCGGCGACGCGGGGAGAGCGCTTCCTCCGGTCACCGGTGAAGGATGCCGAACGCCCACGGTGGAATGCGGTCGGCCCATTCCCACGCGGCGGCCTGCCGTGCCGCTCTCGCTCGGCGACGTGCCGCGCGCGCCTCGGTCGAGCCCGCCCGGCGGAATCGAGCACGCGCTGCGGAGGGGGGATCCACGCCCACCCTCGCGCCGGCGCTTGCGGGTGCGCCCGGAGGGTCACCGGTCGCTGACTCGAGCGGACCCGACCGCGGCGATCGGATCCCGTAGCCCCGCGCTCCATCGATCCCGGACATGATCCCGCCCTTCAATCTCCACACCGGTCAACAGAAATGACCGGTGTTGTCAACGGTGCCCCTTCCCGGTACACCTGTCAAGTGCTTATGCTGGTGTCATGGGTGCACAGACCGACCTCGCGTTCCAGCAGGAGAACGCGGTCATCCCCCCTGCCCTTCGGCTCGTCCGCGATTTCGTGAACACGGTCGAGTTCCAGGTCGACGACGAGCGCCTGGGCTCGCCGGACGAACTCAGCGCGTGGCTCGCGGAGCATGGGCTCACCGAGTCACCGGTGCCGGCGACCCGGGAACACCTCGACATCGCCAGGCGGCTGCGCGAGGGGTTGCGCGGGGTGCTCGAGTCGCACGCCGGCCATCTCCCGGATGCCGCGGCGATCCGCCGGCTGAATGACGCGCTCGCGGAACTGCCGGTCCGCGTCTCGTTCGGAGCGAGCGAGAGCTTCGGGCTCGCCCCTGCCACCCAGGATCCGATCAGGGGAGGGCTCGGACGCATGCTCGACGCCGTGCGGCAGGCGAGTGAGGACGGCAGTTGGGTTCGCCTCAAGGCGTGCGCGAGGCCGTCGTGCCGTTGGGCCTACTACGACCACTCCCGCAATCGTTCCGGCAGGTGGTGCACGATGGCCGGGTGCGGCAATGCCGTCAAGATGCAGAAGGCCTATGCGAGCCGGAAGGGCCGGCCCGACGCTGCCGGCTGAGCCTCTCGCTCCGCCTCGACGCCCGGCACCTCGGCGAGATCGAAGTACACGGGGATGCCGCGTCGGCGCGCGATGGCGACATCCTGGTCGGCGCCACGCGACGCTCCCGGAAGTCGCAGCACGGCGTCGCAGTGCTGCAGCAGCCGCTCGGCCGTCGGATACATGACCTGCTCGGCAAGCGGATCGCCGGGACCGCTCGCGCCGGCGCTCTCGAGCACCGGCAGCGCGACCCACTCGCCGATCATGGGCACATGCCCTGCTCGGAAGATCGGCCACGCCGCCGCTTCGAGCCGACGGAGGTTCCGGCGCATCAGCTCGGGGTCGCCGCCGGTTCCAGACGCGTACGGGCCGGCGATCAGGATCATCATGGGATGGCTCATAATGGGAAATATAGCGCAACAACGTGCAGAAACGTGCACACTCTCACGATCTCGGCTCTGAAAGGACGACATGCTCGCCGCCACTCGACGGAACCTCCTGCTCGAACGCCTCCGAGCCGACGGCAGGCTCGTCGCCAAGGACCTCGCGAGGGAACTCGGGATATCCGAGGACAGCATCCGCCGTGACCTGCGCGACCTGGCGGCCGCGGGCCTCTGCACGCGGGTCTACGGCGGTGCCCTCCCCGCCTCCGCGGCGAGCAGTGATTACGCGACGCGACGCAGCGTGGCGACCGACAGCAAGCGCCGCGTCGCCGCGCACGCGTCGTCGCTCATCAGGCCGGGGAGCACCGTCATCCTGGACGGCGGCACCACGACCCTCGAGCTGGCACGCGCCATCCCGACGGGACTCGAGTGCGAGATCATCACGCACAGCCCCACGATCGCCGCGGCACTGCTCGACCACGCCGCATCCGTCTACCTCATCGGCGGCACGCTGTACAAGCATTCGGCGGTGGCCATGGGCGCCGCCGCCGCCGAGATGGCGCAACGGGTGAGCGCCGAGCTGTTCTTCCTCGGCGTGGTCGGAATCCATCACGAGGCCGGCCTCACCACCGGCGACCCCGAGGAGGCGGCGATGAAGCGCCTGCTCGCCTCGCGAGCCGCGGAGACCTTCGTGCTCGGCAGCAGTGAGAAACTCGGCGCCGCTGCCCGGCACGTCGTGCTGCCGCTCGCGGACGTCACCGCGGTCATCGCCGATCCAGCCCATGACACCGATCTCGAGGAGCTCGGGCGGCGCACTCGTGTCATCCGCGTGCCGTGACCCGGCCACGCTCCGAGCGCGCCGGCGTCGTCGTGGACGTCGGTGCCGACGACGGGATGCCTCAGCCGTCGAGCGGCTCGATGAGGCTCGGGTCGTCGGGGTCGACGGTGCGCGAGTTGTTCACCCGACGGTCGACCTCGTAGCTCGTGATCCGCGCGGCGATCCGCGTCGATTCGGCATCGAGGAGCGCGAGCATCCGCTGCTTGCCGTCGTCGTCGAGCTTCTCGGGCGAGAGGTACTCGTCCCACGCGCCGCGGTCGATGAAGACGGGCATGCGGTCGTGCACCTCGCCCGAGGCATCGCGCGCCTCGCGCGTGATGATCGAGGTCGAGACCTCCCACTCCTCGCCGACCTTGCGCGCGGTGTAGATGCCGGCGGCCGCCAGGAGCGGCCGGTCGCCGTGCAGGAAGTGCGCCTGCTTGTGCCCCGGCTCGCCGGTCCACTCGTAGTAGCCGCGCATGGGCACGAGGCAGCGCGAGGAGGCGAACGCCCCCTTCCACAGCCCGTTCGTCGCGACCGTCTCGATGCGGGTGTTGAACTGCGGCCGCTTCGACTCCTTCATGAACGAGGGATGGAAGTTCCACACCGCCGGATCGACCGAGCGGAGGAGCTCGCCGGTTCCGCTGTTCGGGCGCTCGCGCACGATCGGGATGACCTGGGTCGGGGCGATCGAGTACTGCGGCCGCCAGTCGCGGAAGTCACCACCCTGCGCGACGAACTCCTGGATGATCTCGTCGACCTTGGCGTCGTTGGCGAAGCGTCCGCACATGCTGACAGTCTGCACCCGGCCGCCCACACCCGCAGGACGCTCCTCATCCTCCGGCGCGATCGAACGGGAAGGCGGCGGCGAGACGCGGCCAGAACGCAGCGAGCGTGGCCGCCCCCCGCTCGAGGACGTCCAGCCGCACCCGCTCGTCGGCAGCGTGCCAGCGATCGCTGACGAGCCCCGTGCCGAAGAACACGATGGGCGCATCGAGGGACTGCGCGAGCAGTGCCGCCGGCCCGCCGCCGGCGTTGCCCATGCGGCCCACCTCGGCCACGTTCCATCCGACGCGCATGGCCTCGGCCAGCGCGTCGACGGCCGGGTGGTCGGGGGTGCGATACGGCGGTTCGGCGGTGAGGTGCGAGATCTCGAGTTCGTAGCGGATGCCGCTCGCATTCGCCTCGAGCCAGCGCTCGAGCTGCCGGGCGACCTCCTCGGGCTGTTGCCCGTCGACCAGGCGGAGGCTCAGCGACGCCGTGGCGGAGGTCGGGATCACCGCCCGGGGAAGTCCGTCGATGTCGCCGCCCTCGATGGAGATGACCTCGATCGCCGGCCGGGCCCACAGCAGCTCGGGTACCGAGAAGCCGCGTTCCCCGGCGATGCGGTCGGTACCCGACTCGCCCAGCCACCAGTCGTCGTCGAGGCCGAGCGCCGCGTACTCGGCCCGTTGCTCGGCGGTGGGGGTGGTGACCGCGTCGTAGAAGCCGGGCAGTGTCACTCGGCCGTCGTCATCATGCAACCGCGCGAGCACGCGGGAGAGGTCGACGGCGGGGTTCGGCGACGGGCCCGAGACGGCGCCGCTGTGCACGTCGCGTTCGGGTCCGAACACGGTGAGCTCGGCGCCGATCATGCCGCGAACGCTCGTGCACACCGCCGGCCGGTCCGGGTGGATGAGCATCGTGTCGGAGTAGACGATGAGGTCGCATTCGAGGTCGTCGGCGTGCGCCTCGAGCATCGCCGCGAGGTTCGGGGAGCCGAGTTCCTCCTCGCCGTCGATGAGGAGCCGCAGCGTCACCGGGGGCGCCGACGGTGCGAGTCCGGCATCGGCTCCGCTCTCGAGCAGCGCACGCACGCTCCAGAGATGCGCGAGCACCTGCCCCTTCGCATCCGAGGAGCCGCGACCGTACAGGAGACCGTCACGCACGACCGGAGTGAACGGCTGCGTCTGGCGCCACGGTTCCGCACCGGCGGCACGCACGTCGTGATGACTGTAGACGACCACCGCGGGCGCAGCGGCATCCGCTGCCGGCCACTCGGCGAACACCGCCACGGTGTCGCCCTGCGACCACAGCTCCACGCGGGGGAAGCCGGCCGCTCGAAGGAGGCCGGCGAGGTAGTTCGCCGAGTGTTCCAGGTCCTGCTCGTGCTCGGGGTCGCCCGCGACCGAGGCGATCCCCACCCACGCGGACAGCTGCTCCTCGATCTCGGCTCGATGCGTCGCGAGGAACGGATGGAGCAGGGCATCCTCCCGGGGCGCGACCTCTGTGCGGCTCATGTGACCACGACAGCATTCCGTCGTTGCCGGAGGGAAGTACTTGACAGCGGCATCCGGCGAGTGTCAACCGTCTGGCGGTCCCTCCGGAGCGCTCGTTACGGTCGGGACGTGCGAGCCGAGACCCCTCGCCCCGGGAAGGAGGGCCGCGATGCGCGAGCTGCACACGCTCGATGAGCTCGTCGACCTCGTGCGCGCTCGGCCGGGGCTGCACCTGCGCTATTCGGAGGGCATCGAGGCCGATGGCAAGGGCGGCAGCATCGACACCGAGAGCGGACTGGAGCTTCCCGGGCTCTCGGTCAATCCGCTCGACGCGGAGGACTGGTGGACGCGACCGCTCGCCGACTGGCTCGCGCGGCAGGTGTGCCAGTACCGCCATCTCAGCGAGAAGAACCCGGACCGCTTCGCCTGGGTGCTCACCGGCCGCCAGGTCGGCCGGGGGCCCGACTGCGAGCCGCTGCTCACCGACGTCGAGCCGGTCGCCAGGCTGGGCGACGACCTGCTGGCCGAGGCCGAGGAGCGTTACACCACCCGTTTCAACGCGGGGCGCGGCCCGGAGGACTGAGTGTCAATCCCGCGACTCGACGTGCCCCGCGGGGCTAGGTTCGAGGAGGATCGGCCGGTGATCGCCCGGCCGTCCGGAGGGAGCATCGTGTCACGCAACGTGCGGGCGTTCTCGTGCCCACCGGCCGCCGTCTTCGACGCCCTGGCCGACGGCTGGCTGTATCCCACCTGGGTCGTCGGCGCGTCCCGCATGCGCGACGTCGACGCGACCTGGCCGGCATCGGGCGCGAAGCTCGCGCACTCGATCGGGGTGTGGCCCGTGCTCATCGACGACGAGACGGTGAGCCTCGAGTGGAACCCGCCGCACCGCGCCGTCATGCGCGCCAAGGGCTGGCCCATCGGGGAGGCGCGCGTCACGATCGACGTGCGCACCCATGGCACCGGATGCCTCGTGCGCATCCAGGAGGAACCCGAGGAGGGGCCGGGTGCATGGGTGCCGCGGTTCCTCATCGAGCCGATGCTGCACCTGCGCAACCGGGAGACGCTGCACCGGCTCGCGCTCGTCGCAGAGGGTCGCGAGCGGAACGGTGACACCTGATGGGCGTCGCGGTGGTCATGTGCGGCTCCGCCGGGCTCGGACGGGCGATCGTGCGCCAACTCGCCGACGACGGCTGGGACGTCGCAGTGCTCGCACGCGATGCAGCCCGTCTCGCGACGACGGTGCGCGAGATCGAGGAGCGCGGCCGCCGTGGCGTCTCCGTCTCCGTCGACGTCGTCGACCACGAGGGGATGGACGCGGCGGCGGATCGCATCGAGCGCGAGCTCGGACCCATCGACGTGTGGATCAACGGACCGATCACGGCCGTGCACGGCGAGTTCCTCGACATCGACCCCGCCGACTTCGAACGGGTGACGGATGTCACGTACCACGGCCTCGTCAACGGCACGCGAGCCGCGCTCTCGCGGATGGTGCCGCGCGATCGCGGGCACGTCGTGCAGATCTCCTCGGCCCTCGCGCATCGCGGGCTTCCGCTGCTCTCGGCGTACAGCGCGGCGAAGGGGGCGAGCCGCATCTTCACGGAATCGGTGAGGAGCGAGTTGCTGCACCAGGGGAGCCGGGTGCGCATCTCCCAGGTCGACATGCCGTCGCTGAACACTCCCTTCTACAGCTGGGTGAAGAGTCTGCGCCCGCGGCGCTCGCGGCCCGTGCCGATCGTCTTCGAGCCCGAGGTCGGTGCGCGCGTGGTCTCGGCCGTCGTGCGGCACCCGCGCCCCCGCACGTGGGTGGGCGAACCGACGCTCGTCGCCATCATCGGCAACCGCATCTCGGGCGGGCTGCTCGACCGCCTCGCCGCGACGTTCGGCTACGCGGTGCAGGAGGCGCGCAGCGAGCACGCGCCGATGCTCCCGCCGAACCTCTACGACCCCGTGCCTGCCGACGTGGGTGCGCACGGCGACTTCGATGGGAAGTCCGTGACGTGGTCCCCCCAGGTGTGGGCGGTGCTGCACCGACGCGCCGCCATGGCGGGACTCGCCCTCGCGGGGGCCGCCGCGGTCGCGGCGGCACTGCGGAGACGCAGCCGGTGACCGACGTCGATGCCGTCGTGGTCGGTGCCGGCCCGAACGGGCTCGCTGCCGCCGTGACGCTCGCGCGCGCCGGGCTCCGCGTGCACGTCTTCGAGCGGAACTCCACCATCGGAGGAGGGGCGCGCACGTCCGAGCTGACGCTGCCCGGGTTCCGGCACGACGTGTGCTCAGCGGTGCATCCGATGGCCCTCGCCTCCCGGTTCTTCCGCGAGTTCCAGCTCGCGCGACGCGTCGAGCTGCGACTGCCGCCGGCGTCCTACGGGCATCCACTCGACGGCGGCCGCGCGGGCGTCGCGTACCGGGACCTCGAGCGCACGATCGACGGACTCGGCGCCGACGGCGCCGCCTACGGCCGGCTCATGCGGCCCCTCGTGGAGCGCGCCGACGAGGTCGCCCAGTTCACGGGCGGCAACCTGCTGCGCGTGCCGTCGCATCCGGTCACCGCGGTCCGATTCGGGCTGCGCGCGCTCGAGCAGGGCAGCGCCGCCTGGAACCTGCGCTTCTCGGGGGACGTCGCCCCCGCGATGCTGACCGGCGTCGCAGCGCACACCATCCTCCGCCTGCCGAGCGTGGCGTCGGCGGGTGCCGGACTCGCCCTCGGCGTCGCGGCGCACGCGCGCGGCTGGCCCATCCCGGTCGGCGGCAGCCAGGCGATCGTCGACGCGCTCGCCGCCGATCTGCTCGCGCACGGCGGCACGATCACCACCGGTGTCGAGATCATGGAACTCGGCGAGCTGCCGCGGGCGCGGGCGACGCTGCTCGACGTGACGCCGAAGGCGCTCCTCGCCATGGGCGGGTCACGGGTGCCGGCGCGCTACGCCCGATCGCTTCGCGCCTTCCGGTACGGCAACGGCGTCGCGAAGGTCGACTTCGCGTTGTCGGGGTCCGTGCCATGGGCGAACCACGAGCTGCGCACGGCGGGCACCGTGCACGTCGGCGGCACCCGTGCCGAGATCGCGGCGGCCGAGAACGCCGTCGCGGCCGGACGCCATGCGACGTCGCCGTACGTGCTCGTCTCGCAGCCGACCCTCGTCGACGGGTCGCGCGCACCCGCCGGACAGCACGTGCTGTGGACCTACACCCACGTCCCGCGGGGCTCGAGCCTCGACCAGCGCGAGGCCGTCACCCGGCAGATCGAGCGCTTCGCGCCGGGATTCCGTGAACTCGTCCTCGATGCGTCGAGCCGCACCGCCCTCGACGTCGAGCGGTACGACCCGAACTACGTGCTCGGCGACATCGCGGCGGGCGAGCCGTCGGTACGGCAGCTCCTGCGCCGGCCCGTGCTCTCACCCGACCCGTGGCGCACGCCCGTCGACGGGGTCTACCTCGCGTCGTCGTCGACGCCGCCGGGCCCGGGCGTCACCGGGCTGAACGGCTGGTTCGCGGCCCTCAGCGCCCTGCGCCACGAGTTCGGCGTGCGCGCGCATCCGAACCTCTCGCTCGACTGAGCCGTCACTCGCTCGGAGCCGCCTCGCTCTTCGGGACCCGGACGGTGAGTCCGCCCGGGTCGATCCAGGTACGGAAGGCCTGCGTGCGCCCGAAGCTGTCGCCGTCGAGCTCGAGTTCCTCGGGCCGGCTGAGCACGACGTCGAGACGACTGCCCTTCACGTAGCGCAGCGCGTCGACGTCGGGGCTCATGAGCTTGCGTCCGATCTTGGTACGGCGCAGCACGCCGTTCTCCCAGATGATCTTGACGAAGATCTGCACCCACCCCCATGCGCTCTCGGGCCGCAGGAACACGGCCTCGAACCGACCGTCGTCGATGGCAGCGGTGGGAAGCAGCAGGATGTTCGCGGGCAGGGAGCCGCAGTTGCCGATGATGAGCGTGTGCGCCGAGACGGTGCGCGTCTGGCGGCCGTCGAGGCGGTACCGCATACGCAACCGGTTCTTGTCCTTGAGCGCCTTTCGGATCGCGTCGACGTAGGCGAGCCAGCCCACCCGAGCCTTCAGCTCGTCGTCGGTGTGCGACAGCATCTTCGCGTCGAGGCCCAGGCCGGCCATGACGAGGAACGCCTCCCGCTCGGTTCGCCCGCCCTCCCGTCGGATCTCGGCCCAGGCGAGGTCGATGTCTCGGTCGGCCCCGCTGAACGCGACGGCGATGGAGTGCTCGAGGTCGTCGAGGGTCAGGTCGAGGTTCCGGGCCAGGAGGTTCCCCGTTCCGGACGGCAGGAGGGCGAGCGTCGCCGGCGATCCGGCGAGCTCCTGCGCGACCGCCCGGATGGTTCCGTCGCCCCCCGCGGCGATGACGAGTTCGGCTCCGGCCTCGATGGCGGCCCGCGCCTGCCCCGCGCCCGGGTCGTCGGCGGTGGTCTCGTACCACAGCGTCTCGCCCCAGTCGGCCGTGCCCGGTTCGGCCGCGATGGCCGCGCGGAGGGTGTCCTCGTCGACCTTCACGGGATTGAAGATGACGGCGGCGGTGCGCCCGGTCGTGCGCCCGGTGCCGTCGTCTCCCGTTGCCGCGCTCCGGCTCGGCGTCGCGATGTCGTCGGTCATGCGTTCCGCCAATCGTCGTTCGTGATGCTCGCGCCGGCCTGCGGCCCCATCTGCAGCATTCCGCCGTCGACGACGATCGAGGCGCCGGTCACGTAGGCCGCCGCCGCCGAGGCGAGGAAGGCGATGACCGCGGCCACCTCGCGCGCGTCGCCCGGCCGTGCGAGCGGGATTCCCGGCCGGTGGTGCTCATGCGGATCCTCGTCCTCGTTGCCCGTCATGGCGGTGGCGATCTCGCCGGGAGCGACGGCGTTCACCGTGATGCCGCGATGGCCGAGTTCGAGCGCCACCGCCTTGACGAGGCCGCCCAGGCCGTGCTTCGCCGCGTCGTAGGCCGACGAGCCCACCATGGGCTGATGCTCGTGCACGCTCGTCACGGCGATGATGCGCCCGCCCGTGCCGGCGTCGACCATCAGCCGGGCCGCGCGCTGGATGACGACGAACGCGCCGTCGAGATCGGTGGCCAGCGTCCTGCGCCAGTCCTCGAGCGACACGTCGAGGAAGGGGGTCGAGATGCCGGCCCCGGCGTTGTTCACGAAGACGTCGAGCCCTCCGAGCTCGGCGGCGAGGGCGTCGATCACGTCGCCCGCCTGCTCGAGGTCGGTGACGTCGAGCCGCGCGACGGGCGCCCGCCGGCCGAGCGCCTCGACCTTCGCGGCGGTCTCCCGCGCGCCCTGCTCATCGGAGTGCCAGGTGATGCCGACGTCCATCCCCGCTTCCGCGAGAGCGACCGCCGTGGCTTCGCCGATGCCGGAGTCCGACGCGGTCACGATGGCGCGGCTGGGCGTGAATGCAGCGTGCATACGGCCATGACACCATGCCGCAGGCCCCGTGTGAACACGTTGACAGTGAGCGACGGCACCGGTAGGCGGAATCGCTGTCAGCGCGGTGGTGCACACTGGAGCGGTGATCGCCGACCAGTCCCTCATGTGGAGCCCGCGGCATCCGACCGACCTCCGGCAGACACTCGCTCCGCTGCGCCGCGGGGCCGGCGACCCGACGTTCCACGTCGACCAGGCGGGGGCCGTCTGGCGCACCACACGCACCGACGACGGCGCGGCGACGCTGCGCTTCACGCAACCCGCCGATGACGTGCTGTGCTGCGAGGGGTGGGGCCCCGGCGCCCGAGCGGCCGTCGCCACGGCACCCGAGCTGCTCGGCGAACGAGACGATCCGGCGGGCTTCGAGCCCGGCATCCGGCTGCTCGACGACGCGCATCGCCGCAATCCCGGCCTGCGCATCCCGCGCACCGGTCGGGTGTTCGAGGCGCTCGTGCCGGCGATCCTCGAGCAGAAGGTCATCTC
>JAPSJU010000242.1 GCA_031178025.1 Agromyces sp.
CGGACCGCGAGCGCGAGTCCCCTCGGTCCGTCGGCAGCCAGGTGCACCGGCATCCGGGGATGCTGCGAGGGCGCGCCCACCATGCGGGCTCCGGCGGAGGTGAACCAGTCCCCCTCGAACGAGATGCCGTCCGAACCGGGCGGCTCGAAGCGCAGCAGCGCGTCCACGGCCTCGGCGAACTCGCGGAAGCGCGTGAAGCGCTGGCGGGGCGAGAGCTCGGGCTGGCCGAGCACGAACGCGTCGAACCCGGTTCCGCCGGAACCGAGCCCGAGGAGCACCCGCCCACCCGAGATCTGGTCGACGGTCGCGATGTCCTTGGCGAACGGGACCGGATGGCGGTAGTTGGGCGACGCGACGAAGGTGCCGAGGCCGATACGGCTCGTCACGGTCGCCGCAGCGGTCAGCGTCGGCACGGTCGCATGCCAGCGTTCCCCCGCCAGGCCGCGCCAGGCCAGGTGGTCGTAGGTCCACGCGTGGTCGAAGCCGTACGACTCGGCCTCACGCCAGCGGCGGGCCGCCTCCGGCCAGTCGTACTGCGGGAGGATGACGATGCCGAAGCGCATGCGCCGAGTCTATGGTGCTGCGTGCGGCCGCCCGGAGTCCGCCCCCGCCCCCTGCGGCACCGGCACGAGGGCGACCTCGAGCGGAGTCTCCGCTGCGGCGTGGGCCGGGCGTTCGAGGCGCACCAGCACGATGCCGGCCAGGATCAGGATGCCTCCGACCGCCTGGACGAGCCCGATCGCCTCGCCGAGGAGCACCCAGGCCACGATCGCGGCGAAGATCACCTCCGACAGCCCGAGGAACGACGACAGCCGCGTGCCGAGCATCCGGATCGCCTGGATCCCCGCGACGTAGGCGAACGCCGTCGAGATCGCGCCCACGAGGAGCACGAGCACCCACCACGGCGCCGTGCCTCCGAGGAAGTCGACGTCGGTGAAGGCTGCCTCGAACGGCACCAGGCCGGCGAGCGCGGCGACGCCGAGCGTGGCGGCGCCGATGAGCAGTCCCGCTGCGGCCAGGGCGATCGGCGGGACCCCGAGGTCGTCGCGCTCGCCGAGCACGTAGTACACCGCGACGCCGAGCATCGCGACCGCGGCGATCACGACGCCGAACGGATCGAGGGCACCACCGGCCGGACCGACGATGAGCACCAGGCCCGCGATCGCGATCACCGATCCGATCATGACGACGAGTTGCGGGACGTGTCTCGTCCGCGCCCAGGCGAACGCGACGAGCGCGACCGGCGCGAGGTACTCGATGAGCAGTGCGGTGCTCACGGGGATCCGCGCGATCGCCGTGTAGAAGGCCAGTTGCACGCCGGCCACGGCGACGACCGCGTAGACCAGCACGATCCACTTCGCTCGCCAGAGCGGCCGCAGGTCGAACCGCAGCGCGATGAGCCCGGGCACGGCGAGCAGCACCGCGGCGACCGTCACCCTGAGGAGCACGGCGGCACCGGGCGACCATCCCGACTCCAGCAGCGGTTTGACGATGGCGCCGCCCGCGCCGAACGCGAGCCCGGCCGCGAGGCCGAGCAGGATGCCGATGATGCCGCGCGATCCGCCCACCAGAGAACCCCCGTCATGCCCGAAACTCGTTATGCTCGTGACAGTACTCGTTCCGCGCGTCAGGAGTCAAATGTTTTTCACCCATGACACGGAGATGGCCCTGGGCTTCGTCGCCGCCCTCGCCGACACGACGCCCGAGGCATCCGATTCCGGCACCGACGAGCTGTCGACCCGGGAGCAACTGGTCGGCCTCCTCGATGAGTGGCACTACTCGGGTCGACGCGACGGCGATGCGCGCGAGTTGCGCGACGTGCGCGATGCCCGCGCCCGCCTCCGGGCGCTGTGGCTCCTGGGGAGGGACGAGGCCGCAGAGGCCGTCAACGAGCTGCTCGCCGAGGCGCGAGCGCTGCCGCAACTCGTGCGGCATGACAGCCTCGACTGGCACATCCACGCGACCGACGCGGACGCGCCCCTCGCGCGGCGGATCCTGGTCGAGGCGGCGATGGCGTTCGTCGACGTCATCCGCGCCGACGAGATGCACCGGCTTCGCGCCTGCGACGCCGATGACTGCGAGAGCCTCTACGTCGACCTCTCGAAGAACACGTCCAGGCGGTTCTGCAGCACGCGGTGCGGGAATCGGATGGCCGTCCGCGCCTATCGGGCGCGCTCCATGGCGTGATCCCGACCGGATGACGAAGGCCCCCGACCCGCTCGATGAGCGGACGGGGGCCTTCGCAAGAAGTTCGCGGTGTCGTCGAGAGCCGCGTCGGATCGACGCTTAGCGGCGCAGACCGAGACGCTCGATGAGCGAGCGGTAGCGGTTGATGTCGACGTCGGCGAGGTAGCCGAGCAGACGACGACGCTGACCGACGAGGAGCAGCAGGCCACGACGCGAGTGGTGGTCGTGCTTGTGCTCCTTCAGGTGCTCGGTGAGGTCCTTGATTCGCTTCGTGAGGAGCGCGATCTGGACCTCGGGGGATCCAGTGTCACCGGGGTGCGTCGCGTACTCTTCGATGATCGCCTTCTTGACATCTGCTTCAAGTGCCATAGATGGGATCCCCTTCCTCTTCGTTGCGCGCTGCCCGGGGCCGGATGCCTGGGCTCTCTTGATGCGCGGCCGTTTCACGGCAACCGAAGAAGTCTACCAGAGCGGATGCCCCCCGACCGACCCGCCGCCGCCGGCGCTGCGCCGGGACGCCGTCGTCGGGCATCGGCGGTACGCTTCCGTCGGACCGGTGAGGCATGGCGGACGACGACGACGATCGCTCCGAGCTCGAGGCTCGGGTGTACTCACGCGCGGGCTCGGACGAACCCCGCGCCGAGCGCGTCGACCCGCGGACGGGTCACCTCGTTCTCGTCACGGAGAGCGAGTGGCGACTCCTGCTCGCCGATCACGATCGCGCCGAGCGTGCGCGCGCCGAGCGCGAAAGGCCCGAGGAGGGCGACGAGCGCGGGCGGACGACCACTCCGGGAACGAGTGCGACCGGTCATCTCGATCCCGCGCCCTCGCCGGCGAGCCGACGGCGCGAGCGCCGACGGATCCTCGGCGGGACGGCATTCGGCGTCGTCGTCGGTGCGGCGGTCGTCGGTGCCGCCCTCTGGGTCGACGAGCCGCTCGGCGGAGCGCCGGCCGTCGAGGTGACGATCACCCCGGTGCCCGACCGCCGCCTCGCCGCGGTCGGCGGGCTTCCGCCGGAGGAGGCGTTCGACATCTTCCGCGATCCGGAACTGCGGGATCGCGCGCTGCCGGCCTGGCTCCAGGACGTCTTCCCGCTCGCCCATGTCGCCGAGCTCATCGGCCCGGGCGAGGAGATTCCGGGGGCGATGGTCTACGCCGTCGTCCCACGCGACACGACGGCGTGCATCATCGTGCCGCTCGAGCCCAACGGCGGCGTGTGGAACTGCACCTCGATGGAGCGCGTGGCCCGGCGCGGGATGATCATGCACGCCCCGATCCCGGCCGCGCTGGGCTCGGACCCGGACCGCGACGGCGACGGGGTCACGGGCGACCCGTCGCGTTCGGATCTGCTCACCGTCGAGTGGCATGCCGACGGCACGTTCTCGATCCGCCGCGACTGAGCATGACGGCCGGGCCTGCCGGACCCGCCGGCGCGGGCATCCGCGGAGCACCG
Source organism: Agromyces sp. (assembly GCA_031178025.1). Taxonomy (GTDB): domain Bacteria; phylum Actinomycetota; class Actinomycetes; order Actinomycetales; family Microbacteriaceae; genus Agromyces. The sequence goes on from JAPSJU010000242.1 coordinate 3,641, forward strand.
ACCTTGTGCACTCGTTCGCGTGGGCGTAGCGTGCGAAGCAACCTCAGGGAAGTGAGCAACCATCATGATCACGACCAGGCAGGCGCGCATCGCCGCGCTCACCCTCGCCGCCACCGCAGCGCT
>JAPSJU010000243.1 GCA_031178025.1 Agromyces sp.
GCCATGACCGCCTTCCGCGTGAGCGAAGCGGCCGCACTGCTCGGGGTGAGCGACGACACCGTGCGTCGCTGGGCCGAGCAGGGGCGGATCCGGCTGCATCGCGCGTCGAACGGCATGCAGGTCGTCGACGGCGCAGAGCTCGTGCCGCTGCTGACGGAGGCGCCGGGGGCGGGCGCACTCGCCGAGGCGTTCCCGCTCGCTCGCGCCTCCGCGCGCAACCGCTTCGTCGGCCTCGTCACCCGGGTCGAGCGCGACGGCGTGATGGCGCAGGTCGAACTGCAGGCGGGTCCCTTCCGGGTCGTCTCCCTCATGAGCCGCGAGGCCGCCGACGAGCTCGCCCTCGAGCCGGGCATGCTCGCGGCGGCGAGCGCCAAGGCCACCGTCGTCTCGATCGAGCTGCCGCCCGGAGCCGGAACGTGAGGCGAGCCGGCGCTTCCGCGGCGGCGATGGCCGCGGCATCCATCCTGCTCGCGGGATGCGCGGCACCTTCCGTGGGGTCGCCGGAGCCGACGACGCCCACCACCACGCCGGCGACGGGAAGCGCCGCCACGACCCTGACCGTCTTCGCCGCCGCTTCGCTCGCGACCGTCTTCGACGAGCTCGCCGAACGCTTCGAGGCGGAGCATCCGGGCGTCGACGTCGTCGTGAACTCCGGCGGCAGCGGGGCGCTCGCCGAGCAGATCGTGCAGGGCGCCCCTGCCGACGTCTTCGCCGCGGCGGCGGAGGCGCCGATGCAGCGGGTGATGGAGGCGGGGCTCGTCGCGGCACCGGTCGTGTTCGCCACGAACAGCCTCGAGCTCGTCGTCCCGGCCGGCAACCCCGCGGGCGTGACGAGCCTCGAGGACCTCGAGCGCGAGGAGCTGCGCATCGCGCTCTGCGACGAATCCGTGCCGTGCGGCGCCGCCGGCGTGCGGCTGTTCGCGGATGCGGCGGTGAAGCCCGTGCCCGACACGCTCGAGTCCGATGTCACGGCGGTGCTCACGAAGGTGGCGCTCGGCGAGGTCGACGCGGGCGTCGTCTACCGCACCGATGTGCGCACCGCGGGCGACGCCGTGGAGCGCGTCGTGGTGCCTGAGGCGGCATCCGTCGTCTCCCGCTACCCGATCGCCCCGATGACGGATGCCGCAGAGCCGGCCATCGCGGCCGAGTTCGTGCAGCTCGTCACCGGCGACGCCGGCCGCACCGTGCTCGAGCACGCGGGATTCGGGGCGCCCTAGGTGGGCCGGCGCACAGCGGAGCCGGCCGCGCGGCTGTCGTGGCCCGTCGCCGTGCTCGCCGTGACGGCGCTCGCGTTCCTCGTGCTGCCGATCGTCGGGCTCATCGCCCGCGCACCCTGGGGGGAACTGCCCGAGCTGCTGGTGCGCGCTCCGGTGCTCGAGGCCCTCGTGCTCTCCTTCGGCACGGCACTCGGCTCGACGGCGATCTGCCTCGTCTTCGGCGTGCCGCTCGCCACGCTCCTGGCACGCGCCGGTGGCTGGCGCGCGCTGCCGCGGCGGTTGCTGCGGGCGGCGGTCACCGTGCCCCTCGTCCTCCCGCCGGTCGTGGGCGGCATCGCCCTGCTGCTCCTGCTCGGTCGGCGCGGCCTGGTCGGGGCGCCGCTCGAGGCCGCGTTCGGCGTGACCGTGCCCTTCACGACGGGCGCCGTGGTGATCGCGCAGGTCTTCGTCGCGCTGCCCTTCCTCGTGTTCGCGGTGGAGGGCGCGCTGCGCAGCGCGAACCGCCGAACCGAGCTCGCCGCCGCCACCCTCGGCGCCTCGCGGTGGCAGGTGTTCCGCTTCGTCACGCTGCCGCTCGTCGCACCGGGCGTCGCTGCCGGAGCGGTGCTGTGCTTCACCCGCGCGCTCGGCGAGTTCGGTGCGACGATCACCTTCGCGGGTTCGCTGCCGGGCGTCACGCGCACCCTGCCGATCGCGAGCTACCTGGCGATGCAGTCCGACCCCGATGAGGCGGTCGCGCTCGCGCTCCTCCTGCTGGCCGTGTCGCTCGTCGTGCTCCTCAGCCTGCGCGACCGGTGGGTGCCCGGGGTGCGCGCGTGACGGCGGGCGACGCGGCGAGGCGTCCGGCGCTGCACGCCGACGTCCGGGTCGTGCGCGGGGGGTCGCCCATCACTGCGGCCTTCGACGTCGCGCCGGGACGTCCCCTCGCGATCATCGGCCCCAACGGCGCCGGGAAGTCGAGCGTCCTGGCTGCACTCGCGGGGCTGCTGCCGCTCGCCGCGGGCACGGTGCGCATCGGCGGTCGGTCGGTCGACGGTCTTCCACCGGAGCATCGCCGCATCGGCCTCGTCTTCCAGGACTACGTGCTGTTCCCGCATCTCACGGTGCTCGACAACATCGCCTTCGCGGTGCGCATGCGCGCCTCTCGAACGACCGCCCGGACCGCTGCCGAGCCGTGGCTCGACCGCTACGGGCTCACCGCACTCGCTCATCGCCGGCCGGGCGAGCTCTCGGGCGGGCAGGCGCAGCGCGTCGCCCTCGCCCGGGCGCTCGCAGCGGAGCCCGACGTGCTGCTCCTCGATGAGCCGATGTCGGCCCTCGACGTGGAGGTTCGCGCTGAGATGCGCGCAGAACTCGCAAGCCACGTGCGGGAGTTCGGCGGCGCCACGGTGCTCGTCACCCACAGCCCGGCGGATGCGGCGGCCCTCACGGATTCGGCGCTCGTGCTCGAGTCGGGTCGGGTGACGCAGCGGGGCACGCTCGCCGAACTGCGCGCGAATCCGGCGACGCCCTACGTCGAGCGCCTCCTCGAGGCCTCGTCCGACTGAACGTGGTCGTCAGCGGGGCGAGTCGAAGCGCACCTCGACCGCGCCCGAGCGATCGAGCCGTGCCCACTCGTCGACGTCGAACGTGAACTCCGCGATCGCGCAGGTCGGCATGTGCTCGATCGTGCCCGACAGCTCGAAGGCGAGTTCCGAGAGCCCCGGGTCGTGGGCGACGATCATGGCGACGGCCACGTCCGCGTCGAGCTCGGCGACGATGTCGAGCACCGTCTGCGCCGAAGCGCCGTACAGCCGTGGATCGAGGACGAGCGCGTCGAGTGCCACGCCGAGCTCCTCCGCGAGGAGCCGCGCCGTCGTCCGCGCGCGCACCGCGGTGCTCGCGCGGATCACGTCGGGCCGGATGCCCCGCTCGCCGAGCCGCCGGCCCATCTCGGGCGCATCGCGGAGCCCGCGCTCGTTGAGCGGACGTTCGTGGTCGTCGCGCGCCGGAGCATCCCAGCTGGACTTGGCGTGCCGGACGAGGAGCAGTGTCTTCACGCGATCGTTATCCTCTCGGCGACGCCGGCCGCGAACTCGAGCACGCACAGCGCGGCGAGGCGCACGGTGCGCTGGTCGGCAGTGTCGATCGTCGCGTCGATCTCGACGAGGTCGGCGCTGCGCACCCGTCCGTCGGATGCCGCCGCCCGGACGAGGGCACGCAGCTCCCACGCCGCGAGCCCGCCCGGCACCGAGGCGGGGCACGCCGGTGCAACCGATCGGTCGCATGCATCGACGTCCACGTCGAGGTGCACCGGGCCGCCCGCGCCGCCCGCGATCTCGAGCGCCTCGGCCATCACCTCGGCGAGGCGACGCCCGTGGAGCTCGTCGCGATGCACCACCGTGATCCCCCAGTCGGCGGCGCGCCGCGCGTAGGCCGCCGAGTTGGCGAAGTCGGCGATGCCGATCTGCACGATGCGCCGGGGATCGAGCCCGGCCTCCACCAGTCGACGCACGGGCGACCCGTTGGAGATGCCGTCGCGCAGGTCGTGGT
>JAPSJU010000244.1 GCA_031178025.1 Agromyces sp.
GCTGCGGCGAGCGCGACGAGGTCGTCGACATGCGCGAGCTCACGCGCCGAATGCATCGAGAGCAGCGGCGTTCCCACGTCGACGGTGCGGATGCCGAGACGCGTGGCCGAGAGCGGCCCGATGGTGGAACCGCAGGGGATCGCGTTGTTCGAGACGAAGGGCTGCGTCGGCACGCCCGCCTGCTCGCAGACGCGCGCCCACAGTGCCGAGCCGACGGCGTCGCTCGCGTAGCGCTGGTTGGCGTTGAGCTTCAGCAGCGGACCGCCGCCCAGCACAGGGCGATGCACCGGGTCGTGGCGCTCGGGGTAGTTCGGATGCACCGCATGCCCCGCGTCCGAGGAGAGCAGCCAGGAGTCCGCGAACGCGCGCCGACGGCCCGTCGCATCGGCGCCGAGGCCGGCCGAGATCCGGGCGAGCACGTCCTCGAGGAACGGGCCGCTCGCTCCCGAGCGCGACTCGGACCCGAGCTCCTCGTGGTCGAACGCGGCGAGGACGCTGACGTGCGACCCGCCCTCGCCGGCCGCGGACGCCTCGAGGAGCGCGACGAGCCCCGCGTACACGGAGCTCAGGTTGTCCATGCGACCGGCAGCGAAGAACGCGCCGTCGAGCCCGAAGCGCGCCGGCGGCTGGGTGTCGGCGAGGAGCAGGTCCCAACCGGCGAGGTCGTCGGCCGAGACGCCCGACTCGGCGAGTGCGTGCGCCAGCAGCTCAGCGCCAGGTGCATCCGCCGCGGCACCCCAGATCGGCTGCGTGTGCAGCTGCTTGTCGAGCTTCAGCCCGTCGTTGACACCCCGGTCGAGGTGGATCGCCAGCTGCGGGATGCGCAGCATCGCCCCCGAGCGCACGAGGTGCTCGGCGCCCGCGCGGGTGACGACGCGACCGGCGACCTCGAGTTCGCGGTCGAGCCAGGAGTTCAGCAGGGGCCCGCCGTACACCTCGACGCCCGCGCGCAGCAGGCCCGCTCCCTCCGACGTCGGGTTCGGCTTCAGCTTGAACGAGGGCGAATCCGTGTGGGCGCCGAGGATCCGGTACGGGGTCGACGCCGTCGCAGCCTCGGGCTGCACCCACGCGATGACGGCTCCGTCACGCACCACCACCCGCCGACCGGGTCCGGCCGGCCATTCGTCCCGCTCGTCGAGCCGTTCGAAGCCGGCCGCGTCGAGCCGCGTCGCAACGGCGGCGGCGGCGTGGTACGACGAGGGCGCGTCGCGGATGAAGTCGGCGAAGTCCGAGATGTAGGCGTCACGATCGAGAGCGGGCACCCCTCCATCCAACACCGACGGATGCCGCTACGCGAACCGCACGACCGCCTGCAGCCGCGACCGCACCTCCATGACCTCGGTGCCGCCGAGATGCGCCGAGCCCGGCAGGCCCTCGCGCACGGCGCTCGCGAGCCGCGAGCTGCGCACGAGCGCCACGACGGCGCCGCGGATGCTGCCGCCGAGGGCGAGCGGCTCCGCGGCGTGCTCGTCGGGCACCACGACGACGAGCGCCGTCGGCTTGACGCGAGCGGCCCTGCCGATGGCCTTCGCCCGCGCGGCGAGCGAGCGGATGGGGCGCTCCCCCGCGAGCGCCTCACCGACGAGTTCGCCCCGCTTCAGCGCGACCGGTCCGCCCCAGTCCTCGGATTGGATGGCGAACAGGCCTGTCGGACCGAGCACGAGGTGGTCGAGCTTCGGGGGCAGGCCCGGACCGGCCGCCTCGGTCGCGAGGTCGTGCCACACGGTGTAGGCGATGCCGAGTGTCGCCAGTGCACGTGCCGTCGCCTCCTCGGCGAGGGCGTCGGCGAGGATGTGGCGGATCTCGCGCGGCGCGCGGCGCACGAGGGCGGGGTCGTACGGGTCGGGGAGCTCGGCGCCGCGACCGACCCACTCGCGCATTCGGTCGAGGTACAGCTCACGGGAGAGGCCGCCGGGATGGCCGTACGAGCGGGCGAGCGGACGCGAGTCGCGTCGGGCGCCGGGCGGGGCGGGCGCCCACGCCTCGCGCGTCGGCGCCGGGGCGCCCGTGCGGCGGCCGCGGTCGAACTCGGCTCGCGCCTCGGGCGTGCCGACGAGCTCCCAGGCGCGCTGCACGGCGTGGAATCGAACCGGGTCGCCACCGGTGTCGGGGTGAGCCGTGCGCAGCGCACGACGATACGCGAGGCGCAGCGCCGCGGCATCCGCATCGCTGGAGACGCCGAGGACCTCGTAGGGAGAATCGGAGAGCGGACTGTCGGGCATGGGCTCGCTTTCGGTGTGCGAGCACGAGACTACCCCCGCTTTCCCGGAGATCCCCGACGTTCGCGCCCGGAGCTCACGTCTCGATGAGGAGCATCCTGTCGTCGACGAGGGCGCGCACCGCGGGCAGCAGCTCCAGGGCGAGCGCGTCACCGTCGACGTCGAGCAACTCCGCGATCGCGGCGATGATCGCTCCCACGGGAAGCTCGCCGTCGCACGCGCCGACGAGCGCGGCGAGCCCCGTGTCGAGGGCGACGGCCCGGCCGAACCCGCCGCCCTGGCGCAGCAGCATCGCCGTCGGGTCGTCGTCGCCGGGCCAGTAGTGCCGCTCCTCCGTGACGTCGCCTGCGGTGCGCAGCCGCGCGAGTTCGAGTTCGGCATCGCTCCACCGCGCCTCGCGGTCGTGGGCGGCGAGGCACTGCGCGAGGTGGGTGCCGAGGCCGTCGGCGTCGTGGCCCAGCGGCCCGTGCAGGCGCTCGAGCCGGGCCAGCCGCCGGGGCGGTGCCGAGCCGTCGTCCGCTGCGTCGACCGGCTGCCTCAGGAGCACGTAGCCGAAGCCGACCTCGCGCACGCCGCGACGCTCGAAGTCGTCGAGCCACGCGTCGTAGAGGCGGTCGAACTCCGCGCTCCCCGAGCGCGTGCCGCCGTCGCGGATCCACGTCTCGGCGTACCGGGTGATGTGCTGCACCTCTCGCTCGATGACCCAGTGCTCGAGCGGGCCGATCCAGTCGCGGACCCGGTCGAATGCGTCACCGCCGTCGGCGCGGACCTCCCAGTTCCCGAGCAGCTGCGCGACGCCGCCGGGCGAGAGATGCTCGGCGGCGCCACGGATCACGGCCTCGACGAGGGCGTCGCCCTCGAGGCCGCCGTCCCGATACTCGTACGCCGGAACCCCGGTCGTGCGCGGCGTGATGACGAACGGCGGATTCGACACGATCCGCTCGAACCGCTCTCCCGCCACGGGATCGTAGAGGCTGCCGAGGCGCAACTCGACGCCCTCGATGCGGTTGAGCGCGAGATTCAGGCCGGCGAGCCGCAGTGCGCGGGCGGAGATGTCGGTCGCGACGACGCGAGGGGCGAAGCGCGACGCGTGCATCGCCTGGATGCCGCAGCCGGTGCCGAGATCGAGCACCGACGCTGCCGGGGTGGTCAGCATCAGCCCTGAGAGGGTCAACGACGCACCGCCCACGCCGAGCACGTGGCCTTCGCCCAGCGCGTGACCCAGGGCGACTTCGCCGAGGTCCGAGAGGATCCACCAGTGCCCGTCACCGGCGGCATCCGTGAAGGAGTACGGCCGCAGGTCGAGGAGCGCCCGCACCGATGCCCGCCCGGCATCCTCGAGCAGTCCGAGCTCGGCCGCTCCGTCGATGCCGAGTGCGGGCAGTGCTCCGGCGGCGTCGGCGCGCGCCACCGGCAGCCCGAGCACGAAGAGCTCTGCGAGCGCCGCGAGCCCGGCGGATGCCGCCTCCTCGCGCCGGCGAGCGGCGAGCGCGCGCCTCGCCGGCACCCGTTCGCCGCGGTGCAGCGCGG
>JAPSJU010000021.1 GCA_031178025.1 Agromyces sp.
TCGTGGAACACCCTCGGCGAGGTGCCGGAGGCCTCGACGATCGCCGAGCTCGCCCTCGCCGAGGGCGCCGACGTCGTGGTGCTGCCCGAGACGACCGATCCCTTGGGCGAGGAGATCGCCATCGCCATGCGCGAGGGCGGCCGACCCATGTGGGTCCACACCCTCGCCTACGACGACGTCGCCAAGGCGCGATCGACGACCCTGCTCATCAGCCCGGACCTCGGCGCCTACGAGGTGGTCTCGGCTGAGGCCCCGGGCCCGCCGGGCAACACCAACACGCTGCCGAGCGTGGTGGCCGAGCCCGTCGACGGCGACGGCCCGCGCATCGTCGCGGTGCACGCCGTCGCGCCCATCCGCTGGGAGTTCCGCAACTGGCGGAGCGACCTCGACTGGCTCGCGGAGCAGTGCTCGGGCGAGAACGTCATCATGGCGGGCGACTTCAACGCGACGCTCGACCACTTCGCGGGGCGGGGCGTCGACGGCGGCGACCTCGGCCGATGCCGGGATGCCGCGGCGGCGGGCGGCGCGGGAGGACTCGGCACCTGGCCGACCGACCTGCCCGCGCTGCTCGGCAGCCCGATCGACCATGTCATGGCGACGCCCGACTGGCGGGTCGAGTCGGTCCGCGTCGTCGACGAGGTCGACGGGTCGGGCAGCGATCACCGGCCGGTGGTGGCGACGCTCTCCCCCGCCGGCTGACGTCGGCACGCGACGGCCCGGGCACCGGCTCCGCCTCAGGTCCCGGCGCTCGGTGCGAGAATGGACCGCATGGCGAACACGAGTGACACGAGCACCACGACGGCCCCTGCAGCCTCCGAGGAGGCGGCACGCAACGCCAATCGCTCGACGACCCCCGGCTCCGAGGGCTTCAAGGAGTACATCGGCAGCGGATGGGCCGAGCGCTCCGAGGCCCTCCCGGCCGCGCGGGCGCAGGCGTCGTTCGCCGCCGCACGCCGCGAGCGGGTCTCCCGGGAGTTCCGCGGCATCCGACTGATCATTCCTGCGGGCGGCATGAAGCAGCGTGCGAACGACACGGACTACCCCTTCCGCGCCCACTCGGCGTTCGCCCACCTGACCGGCTGGGGCTCCGACTCCGAACCGGGCGCCGTGCTCGTGTTCGAACCGAACGGCGACACGCACACTGCCACGGTCTACTTCCGCGAGCGCGCGGGCCGGGACTCCGAGGAGTTCTACGCGAACACGTCGATCGGCGAGTTCTGGATCGGTCCGCGCCCCTCACTCCCGCACGTCGCCGCCGATCTGGCCATCGAGACGCGCGGGATCGAGGCCTTCGACAGGGTGCTCGCCTCGGTCGACACGTCGACGCTCGTCGTGCGGGAGGCCGACCCCGCCCTCACCGAGCGCATCGACCATGCCCGCATCCGGTACGCCGCCGAGGAGGCGCTCTCGACGAACGCCGCCGACGCGCCGTTCTCCCTCGAGGTGAACGGCGAGCACGAACCCGACGCCGAGCTCGCCCGCGTGCTCTCCGAACTGCGTCTCGTGAAGGACGAGTTCGAGGTCGCCGAGATGCGCGCCGCGATCGCCGCGACGCAGCGCGGATTCTCGGAGGTGATCGAGGAGCTGCCGCGCATCACCGCCGAGGTGCGGGGCGAACGCGTCATCGAGGGCGTCTTCGCCACGCGGGCACGCCTCGACGGCAACGACGTCGGGTACGGCTCCATCGCCGCCGCAGGGCCGCACGCGACCATCCTCCACTGGACCCGCAACGACGGACCCGTCGTCCCGGGCGACCTCGTGCTGCTCGATGCCGGCGTCGAACTCGACTCGTACTACACCGCCGACATCACGCGCACGTTCCCCGTGAACGGCAGGTTCTCCGAGGTGCAGCGCCTCGTGTACGAGGCGGTGCTCGAGGCGGCTGACGCCGCGTTCGCGATCGTGCGCCCCGGCGTCGTCTTCCGCGAGGTGCATGCCGCCGCCATGCAGGTGATCGCGCGAAGGACCGCCGAGTGGGGCTTCCTGCCCGTCTCGGCCGAGGAGTCGCTCCAGCCCGAGCACCAGTTCCACCGCCGGTACATGGTGCACGGCACGAGCCACCATCTCGGCCTCGACGTGCACGACTGCGCCCAGGCCCGTCGCTCGATGTACATGGACGGCGTGCTCGAACCCGGCATGGTCTTCACGATCGAACCGGGTCTGTACTTCCAGCCCGACGACCTCACCGTCCCTGCCGAGTTCCGCGGCATCGGCGTGCGCATCGAGGACGACATCCTCGTGACGGCCGACGGCGCCGAGAACCTCTCCGCGGCGATCCCCCGGACGGCCGACGACGTGGAGGCCTGGGTGCGGGGCCGTCGCTGAGCCGACCCCGAGGGGGCCGGACCGGCTCGGGCCGGCGCCTCAGCTCGCGCGTGCCGCGCGTCGCGCGCGCCACCACGTCCAGAACCGGGCGAGCCAGCGCTTCGTGAATGCCGCGAGCCGCCTCGCCCACGCGAACTCGGTACCGAGGATCGCGAGCCCGAGGAAGACGACGAGCCACCCCGGTCCGGGCAGCGGCACGAGCAGCACGCCGAGCACGGTGATGGAGCCGCCGAGTGCCCCGACGGCGCCACGGTAGGCCCGCCGCAGCACGGGGCGCCGGTCGATGCGGGCGCGGATGCCGCGGAGCATCCGCCGCAGGGGCCGGTCGGTGCGCTCGCCCGCCGCGATCTCGCGGTCGATCTCCTGCTGCAGTCCCATGACACACACGATATATCGCGTTGCCGCCGGCAGTACGATCTCTGGCGAAATGCGCCGATCCCGTCTACATTGTGCAGCACCGATCACGCGCTTCCGCTGGAGGACCCATGTCGTCGCGACGCACCACGTTCGTCACCCTCGCAGCGGCGGGTCTCGCCGCCGCAGTCATCAGCGGGCCGTCGCTCGCGGTCGCCGCCCCCGACCAGCCCGGCACCCCACGCTACGGCGAGGGCGCCGCCGGTGCGGGCGACCCGTACTTCCCCCTCGCGGGCAACGGCGGCACCGACGTCCTCCATTACGACCTCGACCTCGAGTACACGCCGCCCGCAGCGGCCCCCGCGCCGCTCGAGGGGCATCTCGCCGGAGTCGCCACGATCGACCTCCTCGCCACGGCCGATCTCGACCGCTTCAACCTCGACCTGCGGGGACTGACGGCCACCGCCGTGACCGTCGCCGGCAAGCCCGCCCACTTCGAGCAGGTGGAGAACGAGCTCGTCATCACGCCGCGGCCGAAGCTCAAGGCGGGCACCTCCGCCCAGGTGGTCGTCTCGTATGGCGGCACGACCACCCGGCCGACCGATATCGAGGGCGCACTCTACGGCTGGGTCACCACCCGTGACGGGGCGATGGTCGTCAGCGAGCCGGACGGGTCGGCGACGTGGTTCCCGGTGAACGACCACCCGACCGACAAGTCCACGTACTCCTTCGAGATCACCGTGCCGGAGGGCCTCGTGGCCGTGGCGAACGGCCTGCTCACGGGATCGACGACGGAGGCGGGTCGCACGACGTGGACGTGGGACGCGCCCGACCCCATGGCGGCATACCTCGCCACGGCGACCGTCGGCAACTTCGTGCTCGACCAGTACACGGCGGCCAACGGCACGCCGATCATCGACGCGCTCGATGCCGACCGACCGGCCACGGCCTACGCCGATCTCGCGCTCACGAGCGACATGCTGGTGTTCTTCGAGAGCCTGTACGGCCCGTACCCGTTCAACTCCTACGGGGCGATCGTCGACGACGACTCGGTGGGGTACGCCCTCGAGACGCAGACGCGCTCGTTCTTCTCACGCAACGCCCGCGAGGGCACGATCGCGCACGAGCTCGCGCATCAATGGATGGGCGACCAGGTCAGCCCCGAGCGCTGGGCCGACATCTGGCTCAACGAGGGCTGGGCGACGTACTCCGAGTGGATGTGGGACGAGCACCGCGGCCGGGACACCGCTGCGCAGACCTTCGACGAGTTCATGGCCACGCCGGCCGAGGACGAGGAGTGGGACTTCGTCGTCGCCGACCCCACGCCGCTCGGGCTCTTCGCGGGCCCGGTCTACGACCGCGGGGCGGCCACGCTCCACGCGCTCCGGGTGAAGATCGGCGACGACGCGTTCTTCGCACTCGCCCGGACGTGGCTGGAGCGATTCGGCGGAGGCACGGCCGGCACCCGGGACTTCATCGGGCTCGCCGAGGAGGTGTCAGGCCAGGACCTCGACGCATTCTTCGAGGCATGGGTGTACACGCCGTCGAAGCCCGCGAGCTGGTGAGGCAGCCGGGTCAGCCGGCGTCCGACTCGCGTCGTTGGCGCGCGGCGCGGCGGGCCGCATCCTGCGCCTCGCCGTAGGTCAGGGCCTGCGGTTCGGGGCGCTCCTCGGCTGCGTCCGAGGCGTCGGCGCCGGATGCCTCGCGCACCTCTCCCGCGTCGCGCTCGGGGACGGCGGGAGGGACGGGAGCCGGGGCGTCGGCGACCCCGAGGATGTCACGAGCCCGCGCCGCGTGCGCGGCCTCCGTCACGATCGCGTAGCGGGTCGCGAGCACCTGGGCGACGGACGTGAAGTCGCGGCGTCGACGATTGACCGAGTACGACACGACGCTGAAGATCATGCCGAACCCGGCACCGATCAGGATGGCCGAGGCGAGGATGCCGAGCGTCGTGCCGGTGGGCGCGAAGATGAAGAACAGCAGGCCGAGGAACGTACCGAACCACGCGCCCGACAGCGCACCCGCTCCCGCTGCCCGACCCCAGCTCAGCCGCCCGGTGATGCGCTCGACGCTCGTGAGGTCGGACCCGACGATCGCGAGCTCCTTCACCGGGAAGCCCGCCTTCGCCAATGCGTCGACCGCGGACTGCGCCTCGGCGTAGGTCTCGAAGCTCGTGATCGTCTCGCCCCTGGGGACGGTGGGATACGCACGGGCCAGGCGGCCTCCGAACGGGGATGGTGTGCTCACGGGCACATTCTCTCACGCGGGCGAGCGCGCACATCGAGGAGGGTCTGGATACGGCCGAGCTGGGCTACGTTGGTAACGTGAGCGCCACGAGAGTCTTCGTCGCCCGACTCGCCGGGTGCGCCGTCTTCGACCCCGCCGGGGATCGGGTCGGCAAGGTGCGCGACGTCCTCGTCGTGTACCGCAAGAACGACCCTCCCCGCGTCGTCGGCCTGATCGTCGAGATCCCCGGCAAGCGCCGCGTCTTCGTCTCGATCGGCCGCGTCACCTCCATCGGCGGCGGGCAGATCATCACGACCGGCCTGATCAACCTGCGCCGCTTCGAGCAGCGGGGCGGCGAGGTGCGCGTCATCGCCGAGATGCTGGGGCGCAAGGTCAGCTTCAACGACGGATCCGGCCACGCCACCGTCGAGGACGTCGCGATCGTCGAGCGCGAGCCGGGCGAGTGGGAGGTCGACCAGCTCTTCGTGCGTCGGCCGAAGGGGGCGTCGCCGTTCTCGAAGGGCCAGTCGGCGTACGTGACGTGGCGCGAGGTGCGCGAGGCGACGCCGAGCGGCGAGGCCCAGTCGGCCGAGCAGCTCATCGCCACGTACTCGGAACTGAAGCCGGCCGACCTCGCCAACACCCTGCTCGACCTGCCGGCGCAGCGTCGACAGGAGGTCGCCGAGGAGCTCTCCGACGATCGCCTCGCCGACGTGCTCGAGGAGATGCCCGAGAAGGACCAGGTCGAGATCCTCGCGAGGCTCGGCGACGACCGCGCCGCCGCGGTGCTCGACCACATGCAGCCCGACGACGCCGCCGACCTGATCGCGCAGCTGCCCGAGGAGCGCGGCGAGCACCTGCTCGAGCTCATGGAGCCCGAAGAGGCGGACGACGTCCGGTTCCTGCTCGCCTACGGCGCCGACACGGCGGGCGGGCTCATGACCACCGAGCCGATCATCGTGTCGGCCGACGCGACCGTCGCGGAGGGGCTCGCGCTGATCCGGCGCCACGACCTGCCTCCCGCACTCGGCGCGGCCGTCTGCGTGACCCTCCCACCGTACGAACCGCCGACCGGGCGCTTCCTCGGCATGGTCCACTTCCAGCGGATGCTCCGGTATCCGCCGCACGAGCGACTCGGAACCCTCATCGACCAGGGCCTCGAGCCCGTGCGCGCCGACACCTCCGCAGCGGAGGTGAGTCGCATCCTCGCGAGCTACGACCTCGTGTCGGTGCCGGTCGTCGATGAGAAGCATCGACTCGTCGGGGTGGTGACGATTGACGACGTGCTCGACTACCTCCTGCCCGATGACTGGCGAAGCCACCCTGATGAGACCGAGGTGGGGCGCCGTGCTGCCGCGCGCGCCCAGTTGACGACGGGAAGCATCCCGATCCCACACGGAAGGAGGGCAGGAGATGGCACGCGTTGACGTCGAGGACCGCCGGTTCGACACCCCGAAGGGCATCCGCCGAACTGCGCCCTTCCGCGGCTCGGACGATAACGACCGATTCGGCCGGTTCACCGAGTGGGTGGCCCGCGCCATGGGCACCCCGGCCTTCCTGCTCGGACTGTCGCTCTTCGCGATCGGGTGGATGGCGTGGAACACGTTCGCGCCCGAGCACCTCCGCTTCGACTCGATCGCGATCGGCTTCACGGCACTGACGCTCGTGCTCTCGCTCCAGGCGTCGTACGCCGCCCCCCTCATCCTGCTCGCGCAGAACCGGCAGGACGACCGCGACCGGGTCCAGATCGAACAGGACCGCCAGCGCGCCGAACGCAACCTCGCCGACACGGAGTACCTGGCACGCGAGGTGGTCGCCCTCCGACTCGTCGTGAAGGACCTGGCGACGAAGGAGTTCATCCGGGCGGAGCTGCGAGCGATGCTCGAGGAGCTCGGCACGCACGATGAGGAGGAGCCGGAGCATGCTGCCGGCTGATCCGGCCGTACTCGAGGCGGGCGTCCGAACGGCGCTCGACGGCGTCATCGATCCCGAGATCCGCAAGCCGGTGACCGAGCTCGACATGGTCGAATCCGTGACGGCCGGCGAGGACGGCCGCGTGCACGTCGGCATCCGGCTCACCATCGTCGGATGCCCCGCCGCCGACCGCATCGAGCGCGACGTGCGACAGGCGGCCGAACAGGTGGCGGGCGCGGGCAACGCGGACGTGACGCTGTCGGTCATGACCCCCGAGCAGCGCGCCGCCCTCACGGAGCGGCTGCGGGGCGGGCGAGCCGCACGCGGGAATCCGTTCGGCCCGGGCAGCCTCACGCGCGTCATCGCCATCACGAGCGGCAAGGGCGGCGTCGGCAAGTCGACGATCACCGCGAACCTCGCGGTCGCCCTCTCGGCGCGCGGGCTCTCAGTGGGTCTCGTCGACGCCGATGTGCACGGCTTCTCCATTCCCGCACTGCTGGGACTCGTCGACGAGCTCGGCAATGCGGCGCGTCCGACGCGGGTCGACGAGATGATCCTGCCGCCCGTCGCGCACGGGGTGAAGGTCATCTCGATCGGGATGTTCGTCGAACCGACCGAACCCGGCGGGCGCGCATCATCCGTCGCGGTGGCCTGGCGCGGGCCGATGCTGCACCGCACGCTGAACCAGTTCCTCACCGAGGTGTACTTCGGAGACCTCGACGTGCTGCTCGTCGACCTGCCGCCCGGCACCGGGGACGTCGCGATCTCGCTCGGGCAGCTCCTGCCGAACGCGGAGGTCGTCGTCGTGACGACGCCGCAGCCGGCGGCGGCGGATGTCGCGGAGCGCTCGGGCGTCGTCGCACGCCAGACCGGGCAGCGCATCGTGGGAGTCGTCGAGAACATGTCGGGATTCGCCGGCCCCGACGGCACGATCGAGCTCTTCGGCGCGGGCGGCGGCGCGATCGTCGCCGAGCGTCTCTCGCACGGGCAGGAGGCCCCCGTGCCGCTCCTCGCGAGCGTCCCGCTCAGCATCGCGCTGCGTCAGGGCGGCGACGCGGGGGTCCCCGTCGTCGTCGCGTCACCCGACGATCCGGCCGCGCGCGCGATCGAGCAGGTCGCGTCTCGCCTCGCGGCGCTTCCGCGGTCGCTCTCCGGCCGGCCGCTCGACGTCTCGGTGCGGTGACGGAGGGGTGAGCCGGATGCCGTGCGCCCGCCTCGCCCATCGCTCGACGCGGCTCGCGCTCGCGGCATCCGTGATCGCCGTCGCCCTCACGGCGTGCGTCGCACCGACCGGCGGGGTCGACACCCCCTCCGACTCCGACGCGCCGGACGACGTCTCCGTCTCGATCCAGCAGGGACGGCTCGATGTCGTCGCGCATCGGCTCGTCGTACGATTCCAGCACGACGGCGACCAGCCGATCACCATCGAGGGCTTCTCCGTGCGCACGCCCACGCTCGAACCGGGACTCGAGCGGTCGACGCCGGTGGAACTCGGCGCACGCGACGCCGTCGCGGTGCGGCTCGACCTGCCGGCGAGCGTCTGCGACGCGAAGCCGGGTCCCGTCGTCGTCGACCTGCGCTATCGCGCCGCGGGAGGCGTGAGCCACGCCGAACTCGTCGCGTCGGACGCGTTCGACACGGTCGCTCGCGTGAACGCCGCCGACTGCCTCGCCGAGTCCGTCGCCCGCGTCGCCGCCATCGCGATGCCCGAGCGCCTCCGCTCCACGGGAACCGGGGTCGAGCGTCGGGCGTTCATCGACGTGGTCTTCGAACCGGCGGGATCGGGTTCCGCGTCCATGCGGGTCTCCCGGGTGTACGGCACCACGCTCCTGAACGCGGAGGACGGCGTCGACTGGACCCTCGGCATCGACATCGCCGCCGGCGATGGCCCGTCCACGATCAGCCTCCCGGTGCGGCCGGCGCGGTGCGATGCGCACGCGATCGCCGATGACAAGCGGGGCACGATCCTGCCCTTCGAGCTCGAGACGAGCGACGGCCGCGCGGGTCGCCTGGACGTGCCGTCCCACGATGCGCTGAAGGCGGACCTCTACGCGTACTACGCGGAGCGCTGCGGACTCGACGTGCGGCCCGCCGGATGATCCCGCCGCTCCGCGAGCGCGAGCGGAGCGCGGTCGGAGTGGGCCGACCGTCCTAGACTGTGCCCATGCGCGCCACGACGGCCTCATCCGACCTGTTCGCGAGCCTGACGGACGATGTGATCGCATCGACGGCCGACACCGTGCCGGTGGCCACGCCGTCGACGGGGGCGACGCTCCACGAACTGCCGTGCTCGAACGGTGACGACGTCCGGGACGCCGTGGCGCGGGCCCGCCTCGCGCAGCTGGCCTGGGCGCGGGCCGGCTTCGCCGAACGACGCCGCATGCTGTTGCGCGCACACGACCTCATCCTCGAGCGCCGGGAGCTCCTACTCGATCTCATCCAGCTCGAGAGCGGGAAGACCCGCGGCCAGGCGTTCGAGGAGATCTTCCTCGCGGCGTCGGTGACCCGATACAACGCCGTCGCCGCGCGCCGGGTGCTGCGCCGGCACCGGCGCCGATCGGGGATCCCCGGCGTCGTGACGACGCGGGTGCGGTACCAGCCCAAGGGCGTCGCCGGGGTCATCACCCCGTGGAACTTCGCACTCAGCCTCGCCGCCCTCGACGTCGTGCCCGCCCTCGCCGCCGGCTGCGCGGTGGTGCAGAAGGCCGACGAGCAGGGGGCGCTCTCGATCCTCGCGCTGCGACGGTGCTTCGTCGACGCCGGCGTCCCCGAAGCGCTGTGGGCGGTGGTCGCCGGGCCGCCGAACGAGGTGGGCGAGACACTGACGGATGTCGCCGACTACCTCTGCTTCACCGGCTCGACCGCAACGGGCCGCATGATCGCCGAGAAGGCGGGTCGTCGTCTCGTCGGCGCGTCCCTCGAGCTGGGAGGCAAGAACGCGATCATCGTGCTCGACGACGTCGAGCCGGCCGAGGCGGCGCGGAGCACGCTCCACGCCGCGTTCTCGGCGATGGGCCAGCTCTGCGTCTCGATGGAGCGCATCTACGTCGAGCGCCGGATCGCGGGCCCGTTCCAGCGCGCCCTCGTCGAGCAGCTCCGATCGGCTGAGCTCGGCCCGGCGCTCGGATCCGGGGCCGACTTCGGCTCGCTCGCGAGCGAGGCGCAGCTCGAGCGCGTGCAGGCCCATCTCGACGACGCCGTCGCCAAGGGGGCGATCGTGCTCGCGGGCGGCCGGGCTCGTCCCGAGCTCGGGCCGTGGTGCTTCGAACCCACCGTGCTCACGGGTGTCACGCCTGAGATGCGCGTCTTCGCCGAGGAGACCTTCGGCGCCGTCGCCTCGCTCTACCTCGTCGGCAGCGACGACGAGGCGGTGTTCGCGGCGAACTCGGGCGAATACGGACTGAACGCCGCGGTCCTCGCCGGCTCGGGCCGACGCGCCCGACGGATCGCCGACGCCCTCCAGGCGGGCAGCGTCAACATCAACGAGGGCTATCGCGCGTCCTTCGCCTCGGTCGCGGCTCCGATGGGCGGCGTGAAGCAGTCGGGCCTCGGTCGGAGGAACGGGCCGGAGGGGCTCCTGCGGTTCGTGGATCCGGTCACCGTGGCCGCGGCCACGGGCCTGCTGCAACTGCCCCGGACGGCACGCGAGTACGAGACCCGGATGCCGCTGCTCCTCGCCCTCGCCAGGGCGCTGAAGGCGCTGCGGCGGCGCTGAGTCAGCGCATCGACGTCACGTCGCCTCGGAATCGAACGGTGCGGCCTCGCCCGCACCGAGCAGCTCCCGCTTGCGCTTGCGCTGCAGGTACGCCGAATTCTCGTTGACGCCCGCCCTGGCGACCACGGGTTTCTCGGGCTCGGCGAACGGGTCGACGTCGCTCAGTGCCTCACGGATGATGCGGCGCGGGTCGTACTGGCGCGGATCCATCTTGCGCCAGTCGACATCGCTGAATTCGGGACCCATCTCCTCGCGCATCCGGTCCTTCGCACCGTTGGCCATGTCGCGCAGGGAGCGCACGAGGCGCCCGAGCTGGGCTGCGTAGTGCGGCAGCCGCTCGGGTCCGAGCAGGAAGACGGCGATCACCCCGATGATGAGGAGCTTCTCGAACGTCAGACCGAACACCACTACAGGATAGTGGGCGGCGAGGCGCGCCGACGCCGTGCCCGGTCACCTCTAGGCTTGGCAGTCGAGAGAATTCCCGGGAGCCGCCACGTGTCCGATCGAGACCTGAACTGGAAATACGTCGACGAGTCGGTCGTCGAGACCGACGCGGTCGCCAAGGCGCGACAGCAGTCGCTCGAGCTCGGCATCGAACCGGTCTCGCCGGCGGTCGGCGCACAACTCGGCGTGATCGCTGCCGCCGCCCGCGCCGAATCCATCATCGAGATCGGCACGGGCGTCGGCGTCTCCGGCCTGTGGATGCTGCAGACGGTGCGCTCGGCGATGCTCACCTCGATCGACACCGAGAACGAGTACCAGCAGCACGCGCGTGAGCACTTCGCCGACGCGGGCATCGCGCCGGCCCGTGTGCGCCTCATCGCGGGCCGGGCGAGCGAGGTGCTCCCCCGCATGAACGAGAGCTCGTACGACGTGGTCTTCGTCGACGCCGACGCGCCGTCGGTCATCGAGTACGCCGAGCACGGACTCCGCCTCGCCAAGCCGGGCGGCAGCGTGCTCGTGGCTCGGGCCCTCTGGAAGGGGCGCGTGGCGGATCCCGCACGGCGTGATGATGCAGCGACCGCGTTCCGGGAGCTCATCGCCGAGCTCGCGGCGTCCCCTGCCGTAGCAACGGCCGTCTCCCCAGCGGGAGACGGCCTGTTGCAGATCGTGAAGCTGGGCGCCTGACCCCTGGGTCAGGCGGGGTTCACGACGCCGCCGAGGACGTCGTACAGCTCCTTGGCCTCAGCGTCGTTCACCGAGACGACGAGGCGTCCTCCACCCTCGAGCGGTACTCGCACGATGATGAGGCGACCCTCCTTCACAGCCTCCATAGGCCCGTCTCCAGTGCGTGGCTTCATGGCCGCCATTGAGCTACCCCTTTCGTGGCTGGTCTTCCCATTATCCCGTATGCCGACCGGCGCTGGGAAATCCCCGAGAAACTGTGGATGACGCTTCCCCGCGCCCGGCACGGCCGCTCGCGGCATCCGCTCGCCCCGATTCGTGCCCTCATCAGGGCGGAGTCCAGTCCCGTCCATCGATCGCCCAGCAGATCATGAGCCAGCCGAGCTGGAGGGCCAGGAACAGGATCACCATCGACCACCGATACCATCGCGCCCGCGGCAGGGAGAGCGCACCGAGCAACGGGAAGAGCGGAGCCATGATCCGGAACGTGCTCGACTGCGGGAAGAACACGGCGAGCAGGTACAGCCCGTAGCTCACCGACCAGGCGCGGATGTCGATCCCGAGCCGACGGACCGCCGGCGAGGCGATCACGAGCGCGAACGACACGATGATCGCGACGACGGCGATCGTGCCCCACGGCTGTCCGAGCCACCAGCCACCGGACTGGAACCATGCCGTGAACGGCACGAGCTCGCCGTAGCCGATGTAGGCGGAGCGCCAGGCGAGCTCGGTGTCGGTGTACGCATGCAGGTCGCCGGTGACGGCCCAGGCGATCCCGATCCAGGCGAAGCCGACGACACCGGCGAAGACGGCCGCGGATGCGACGAGCACCCGCTCCCCGACGGGGAACTCCTCTCGGCGCCGGTGCAGCCACCGCCACCCCCAGTGCAGCACGAGCGTCAACGCGAACGCGAGGGCGCCGGGCCTCGTGAACGCCCACACGGCGATCACCGGGAAGAGCAGCGCGTACCGGCGATCGACGAGCAGGAGCAGGGCGAGTGCGATCCAGAGGAATCCGAGCGATTCGGCGTAGCCGAACTGCATGATCGGTGCCACCGGTGCGACGCAGAAGAGCACGACGGCGAAGAGCGCACGGTCGGGAGCGAGGAATCGCGACATGAGGCGGTGGAGCACGAGCGCTGCCCCGAGGCCCGCGACCGACGAGACGAGCACGGATGCGACGTCCCACGAGGCGCCGAACGACGTGAGCACGCCGACGATCGTCGGATAGACCGGGAGGAACGCCCAGGCGTTCTCGGCCACGTGCCCGCTCTCGGTGAGCGGCAGCTCGGCCGGGTATCCGACGAACCAGACGACCTGGTACCAGCGGGCGTCCCACAGGTTGGCGTACTCGAAGTACCCGGGTCGCGCGTCCGTCCAGGCGTTCGGGCCCTGCACCTCGGCGAGCGCGAGCACGAACAGGGTGGTGACACCGCGGGCAGCGGCATAGACGAGCACGACCTTCGCCCACCACGGCAGCAGCCGCCAGCGCACGCGCGGCGACCACCGAGACACGCGCAGCGTCTCGCGCCGGAGCCCGCCCGGCGCGCTCGCAGCGCCGGCGTTCAGTGCGCGCCGGTCAGCCACGATCGGAGCGCGCGCTCGCAGGAGAGGATCTGGTCGGTCGCGACGCGCTCGTCATCCGCGTGCGCCTTGAGAGGATCGCCGGGGCCGAAGTTCACCGCGGGGACGCCGAGGGCGCTGAAGCGCGCGACATCCGTCCAGCCGTACTTCGGCTTCGCCTCGCCCCCGACGGCGCGGACGAACTCCTGGGCGAGCGGATCGTCGAGACCCGGTCGCGCACCCTCGGCCTCGTCGACCACCGTGAGCTCGTACTCGGGGAAGAGCCGCTGCACGTGCTCGATCGCCTCGGCCACCGAGCGGTTCGGCGCGAACCGGTAGTTCACGTGGAGCATCGCCTCATCGGGGATCACGTTGCCGGCGATGCCGCCCGTCACGCCCACGGCGTTGAGCCCCTCCCGGTAGGCGAGCCCATCGACTTCGACCGTCTCGGGCTGATAGGCGGCGAGCCGGTCGAGCGCCGGGGCGAGCTTGTGGATGGCGTTCTCGCCCACCCAGCCGCGCGCGGAGTGGGCGCGAAGCCCGTACGCGCGCAGTTCGACGCGGAGGTTGCCGTTGCATCCGCCTTCGACCTGGCTGTTCGACGGTTCGCCGAGGATGGCGAAGTCGCCGGCGAACAGCTCGGGACGGTGACGCGCGAGGCGTCCGAGCCCGTTGAGCTCCGCCGAGACCTCTTCGTGGTCGTACCACATCCAGGTCAGGTCGACGGCGGGCTCGGCCAGCTCGAGCGCGAGCTTCAGCTGCACCGCGACGCCGGCCTTCATGTCGACCGTTCCCCGACCCCACAGGTAGCGCTGCCCGTCGATCGTCTCGAAGCGGGTCGGCAGGTTGTCGTTGATGGGCACGGTGTCGAGGTGCCCCGCGATCACGACGCGACGGTCGCGACCGAGATGCGTGCGGGCGACGACGGTGTCGCCGTCGCGGACGATCTCGAGATGGGCGGCATCCGACAACGCCTCGACGATGAGGTCGGCGAGACGGGTCTCATCGCCCGACACGCTCGGCACGTCGCAGATGGCCCGGGTGATGGCGACCGAGTCGGCGGTCAGATCGAGCGCGGGCCGGTGCGAGACGGAATCAGGCATGCACCGAGTCTACGGATGCCGCTGCCGCGGCCGTGGACGGGCGCTCGCCTAGGCTGGGAACCATGCCCGCCATCGACACCGCCTCCCCCGCAGCACGCATCGCATGGGGCCACGGACTCGCGACGGTCGCCGCCGACGGCACCGTGCTCGACACGTGGTTCCCCGCCCCCGCCCTCGGCGAGCCCGACGCCACGGGCATGCCCGTCGAGCTCTCGGCGCTCGCGGGCGGCGACGAACGACGGGCCGTCACCATCGAGGCCGTCACGGCGGTGATCGACCTGGACGCCGCCCCAGCCGGCACCACCGACGCCTACCTCAGGCTCCACGTGCTCTCGCACCTGCTCGCCCGGCCCAACACGGTCAACCTCGACGGCATCTTCGCGCACCTTCCCGCCGTCGTCTGGACGAACGCCGGCCCCGTGCATCCGGCCGACTTCGATCGCCTCCGGCCCACGCTGCTCCGCGCCGGCATCCACGCCACCGGCCTCGACAAGTTCCCGCGCCTCCTCGACTACCTGACACCCGAGCGGGTGCGCATCGCGGATGCCTCCCGCGTGCGCCTTGGTGCCCACCTCGCGCCCGGCACGACCGTCATGCACGAGGGATTCGTGAACTTCAACGCGGGAACGCTCGGCACGTCGATGGTCGAGGGGCGCATCTCGCAGGGCGTCGTCGTCGGCAACGGCAGCGACATCGGCGGCGGAGCGTCGATCATGGGCACGCTCTCGGGCGGCGGCACCGAGCGCGTCGTCATCGGCGAGCGTGCGCTCCTCGGCGCCAACTCCGGCATCGGGATCTCGATCGGCGACGACTCGGTCGTCGAAGCGGGACTCTACGTGACGGCCGGCACCAAGGTCGTCGTCGTCGGCGGCACAGGCGAACGGGCTCGCACCGTGAAGGCGGTCGAGCTCTCGGGCGTGCCGAACCTGCTCTTCCGCCGCAACTCGCTGAACGGACAGGTCGAAGTGCTCTCGCGCAGCGGCGAGGGCGTGGCCCTGAACACGGCGCTGCACGCCTGACCCTCGGAGCGCGTTCGGGCTACAGTGGGGCTCGGGCCGCCGCGTGGCGGCCGTCGCCATGCGGTTCACGAAGGAGTGACGTGGGTACGGACGCCCCCAGGACCGGCGCTCACCGCGGGCTCAC
>JAPSJU010000022.1 GCA_031178025.1 Agromyces sp.
GCTGCGCGGACCTGCGCTGCCGAGTATCCGGCGACCACGGGTCAGGCCGTTCGCCTGCGGAGGAGCTCGGCGCGCTCGGGATGCCGGTCGAACCATTCGCCGACGAACCAGCAGCTCGGCACGATGCGACGCGGTGACGTCGACTCGACGTGGTCCACCGCGTACGCGACGAGCTCGCCGGCGAGTCCGGTCCCGCGATAAGGCGGGTTGGTGAAGGCGCGCGTGAACGCGACCGAGTCGCCGAGCACGTGGTAGTCGAGCACGCTCGCGACCTCCTCGCCGACACGGAGCACGTAGCGGCGGGCATCGGGTTCGTGGGCGAGTTCCTTCTTCACCGTCTCAGGCTACGCCGGACCGGTGGCATCGCGGCCGTTCGGCGGGTCGCCGGGCGTCGGCGCTCACCTGCCGCGGAGGCGTTCGAGGTCGCGCCGCTCGCGCTTCGTGGGACGGCCGGCGCCGCGGTCGCGCACCGGGACGACGGGAGTGACCTCGCGAGGCGGCGGCGGCGGCGTGCGATCCTCCATCGCGGTGGCGGCGACGCCCGCCGACACGCGCTTGACGAGGGTCTGGCGCACGACCAGCAGCCGGTCGAAGCCCTCGATCCGCACCCTGACCTCGTCGCCGGGCCGAACCGACTGCGCCGCCTTGGCCCGCTCCCCGTTCACCCGCACGTGGCCGGCTCGGCACGCTGCCGTGGCCGCGGAGCGCGTCTTGAACTGACGCACCGCCCAGAGCCACGCGTCGATCCGCACCGGGGACTCGCTCGACATGCCGCAAGCCTACGGCCGATGCGCGCCCGCCGGACGCGTGGCCACGTGACGAGGAATCCGACGAGTGCGTCATGCTGGTGACATGGGCGCAGCGAGCGGCGACGCATGGGTCGAGGGGCCGGACGGCGCGAGGTACTGGGGGCGGTACGGAGCCGCCGGCCTGCTCGTCGTCAGCCCGGCGTTCGAGGTGCTGCTCCAGCACCGTGCGACCTGGAGTCATTTCGGCGGCACATGGGGGCTGCCCGGCGGGGCGCGTCACGAGCACGAGAGCGCCCTCGACGCCGCCGTGCGGGAAGCCGGCGAGGAGGCCGGCGTTCCAGCAGACCTCGTGGCCGTCCGGTTCTCCACGGTGCTCGACCTGGGCTACTGGTCGTACACCACGGTCGTCGCCGACGCCGTCGAACGGTTCCCGCCGGTCGTCAGCGACCCCGAGAGCATCGAACTGCGATGGGTGCCGGTGGACGAGGTGGACTCGCTGCCGTTGCATCCGCGATTCTCCGAATCCTGGCCCGAGCTGCGCGCGCGACTCTGAGGCCGGGCACCGCGCGACGCTGCTCGTCGCGCCCGCAGCGCAGCGGCAGACACACGACGGGGGAACAGGGGTCGAATTCCCGGGGTCGATAGGATCGCAACGTGGCTGGGGAGCGAACGGCGGCGGTCGGGACGGAAGTGTGGACGATCCCGAACGTGCTGAGCATGCTGCGCCTCGCGCTCGTACCGCCGTTCCTCGTCCTCGTCGTCGTCGGCGACTACGTCTCGGCGCTCATCGTGCTCGTGGTGGCGAGCTTCAGCGATCTGCTCGACGGCTACCTCGCGCGGCGACTCGACCAGATCACGCGCCTGGGCCAGTTGCTCGATCCGGCGGCGGATCGCCTGTACATCTTCGCGGCGGTGATCGGGCTCGCCGCGAATGCGCTCGTCCCATGGTGGATCGTCGTGGTGATCGTGGCCCGGGACGTCTTCCTCCTCGTCCTCGGCGTGGTGCTCGCCAATCACGGTTACGGGCCGCTGCCCGTGCACCAGCTGGGCAAGGTCGCGACGTTCGCGCTCTTCTTCGGCCTGCCCGTCATCATGCTCGGCCTCGCGTTCCCGACCGTCGAACCGGTGAGCCAGCCGATCGGCTGGGCGATCACCCTCTGGGGCGCGTTCCTCTACTGGTGGGCCGGGGTCATCTACGCGGTGGAAACCGCGCGCGTCGTCCGCATTCCCCGACTGGCGGACGACCGTCGATCCGATACGCTGGAGCAGGGAGGTTAGCCGTGGCGGATAGCGACATCACTCGGGCTGGCGGCACGGGGGAGAACGAGGATTCCCGTGCGACGACGTCGGCTGATGCCGTCGGAGACGGAACGGCCGACACGACGATCGGATTCAGCCGCGAGGCGGCGGCGGCGCTGTCCGCGGTCGACGCCGATGTGACCGCCGAGGAGCAGGAGGCGATCGCCGCCCTGCCTTCCGGCTCTGCGCTGCTGATCGTGCGGCGCGGCCCCAACAGTGGGGCACGTTTCCTCCTCGACACGGACGTGACGACGGTGGGGCGGCATCCCGACGCCGACATCTTCCTCGACGACGTGACGGTCTCGCGGCGGCATGCGGAGTTCCTTCGCCACGGCACGGCCTTCGAGGTCAAGGACCTCTCGTCGCTGAACGGCACCTACTACGACGGGGTGCGCATCGACACGGCGCTCCTCAGCGATGGCGCCGAGGTCCAGATCGGCAAGTACCGACTCACCTTCTACGCCTCTCGACGCGACCTGGCGCCGCTGGCGAGCGGCTAGTGCCGAGCACCGCTGCCTCCACGAGCGCCAGCGGGCACGGCCCGCTGCTCGGCATCGGCCAGGTTCTCGCGCTGCTGCAGCCCGAGTTCCCCGAGCTGACGCCGTCGAAGCTGCGCTTCCTCGAGGAGCAGCGGCTCGTGTCGCCGGCTCGCACGGCGGCCGGATACCGCAAGTTCTCGCCAGCGGACGTCGAGCGCATCACGGTGGTGCTGTCGATGCAGCGCGACCAGTACCTGCCGCTCAAGGTCATCCGCACGCATCTCGAGGCGATCGACGCGGGCGAGACGCCCGCGCTGCCGACTGCCGCGAACGCCGCCTCGTTCCTCAGCGGCGCACGGCGATATCGACGGGATGAGCTCATCGAGGCCGCGGGCGCCACTCGCGCGCTGCTCGACGACGCCGTCTCGGCGTCGCTGCTTCCCGCCGCCGAGCAGTACGGCGACGATGCGCTCGGCGTCCTCCGAGCGCTCGTGGCGCTCCGCGGCGTCGGAATCGAACCGAGGCACCTGCGCGGCGTACGCGCCGCCGCCGAGCGCGAGGCAGCGCTCGTCGAGCGTGCGATCGCGCCGTCCCGGCGTTCCGACGCGGCAGGGAAGGCCCGGGCGGCGGAGCGCGCGCTCGAACTCGCACGGCACCTCGAGACGGTGCACGCGAGCGCAGTCCGCGACGCCATCGCGCGACTCGGCCGTTGACGGGCGACACGCCGTGACGTTCGGTCCGATGTGTTTGGCACAGGCCCCCGGCGTCGGTAGCGTGGGATCCGCGCCGACGGTGTGCTGGTGCAGGAGTGAGAGGCGATCGGATGAGTGAGCTCGACCGAAGTGAACGCACTCGGTACGACCTCGGCCTGCTCTTCACCGATGGACTGCCCGAGCATGACGACGCGGCCGGCTATCGAGGCGCCGTGGCCGCGCGAGCAGCCGGGATCAGCTATCGGCAGCTCGACTACTGGGCACGTACCCAGCTCGTCGAACCGACCGTGCGCGGCGCTGCCGGCTCGGGCTCGCAGCGGCTGTACGGGTTCCGCGACATCCTCGTGCTGAAACTCGTGAAGCGGCTGCTCGACACGGGGATCTCGCTGCAGCAGATCCGCACGGCCGTGACGCAGTTGCGCGAGTCCGGTGTGGACGACCTCGCCCAGACGACGCTCATGAGCGACGGCGCGAGCGTGTACCTGTGCACCTCGGACGACGAGGTGATCGACCTGGTCAACCGCGGTCAGGGCGTGTTCGGCATCGCGGTCGGCAAGGTACTGCGCGAAGTGGAGTCGACGCTCGTCGAGCTCGACACGCATCCCGCCGACCCCATGGACGAACTCGCCGTGCGGCGCGGGGCGCGCTCCCGCAAGATCTCCTGACGGGTCGTGGCCGGCATCACGGCGGCCGGCCGCTTCATGACGTCAGATGACGGGTGACTCGAGCTCGAGCGGAGTGCCTGAGTACTCCGCGATCCGCGCGGTGCGCAGCACCCGGTCGAGGAGCTGGTCGAAGTGCGCCGACATCTCCTCGGCGCTCTCGCCCGGCCACATGTGCAGCGGCTTGGCCGCGCCCTGGGCCTGCTGGAGCGAGGTGCGCTCGGGCAGCTGCGGGCTGAGCACGAGCGGGCCGAACATGTCGCGCAGCTCCTTGATGCGGAACTGGTGCTCGAGCGACTGCACGCGGGCTCGGTTCACGATGATGCCGAGCGGCTGGAGACGTGGAGACAGCCCGCGACGGATCTCCTCGATCGCACGGAGCGCCCGATCGGCGGCGGCGACGGAGAAGAGCCCCGGTTCCGTCACGACCGCGACGCGATCGCTCGCTGCCCAGGCCGTGCGGGTGAGGGCGTTGAGCGACGGGGCGCAATCGATGAGGACGAGTTCGTAGTCGGCCTCGACGTTCGCGAGCGCCTCCTCGAGCTTCCAGATGTCGCGGATCGACGGATGAGGGCCGTCGTAGTTGATGGCCGACGGACTGCCGATCATGACGTCGATCGTCGACTGCGGGTTGGATCTGGCCCATCCGCTGGGGGCGATCGCCGAGCGCACGATCTTCTCCTTGGGGGAGGCGAGCACGTCGGCGACGTTGAGATGCCCCGCGACCTGGATGTCCATGCCGGTGGACACGTCGGATTGCGGATCGAGGTCGACGACGAGGGTCCGGACGCCGCGCGCGAAGGCCGCCGACGCCAGTCCGAGGGTGACGGTCGTCTTGCCGACACCGCCCTTCAGAGAACTGACGCTGAGTACGTGCACGAACAGATACGTTACCTTTACTGCTGGGGCGATACCTAAATGTTCGCTGTGCGGAAACCCGTCGGAAAGGCCTGCATGTTCACGAAGATCCTGGTAGCCAATCGCGGGGAGATCGCCATTCGCGCGTTTCGCGCGGCCGTCGAGCTCGGCGCGAAGACGGTGGCGGTGTATCCCTTCGAGGATCGCAACTCGCTGCATCGGCTGAAGGCCGATGAGGCCTACCAGATCGGCGAGCCGGGGCATCCGGTTCGGGCGTACCTCGACGTGTCGGAGATCATCCGCGTCGCGAAGGAGTCCGGCGCGGACGCGATCTACCCGGGCTATGGCTTCCTCTCGGAGAATCCCGAGCTCGCGCAGGCGGCGGCCGAGGCGGGCATCACGTTCATCGGTCCGCCCAAGCAGGTCCTCGAGATGGCCGGCAACAAGGTCACCGCCAAGGAGCACGCCATCGCCGCCGGGGTGCCGGTGTTGAAGTCGACGCAGCCCTCCCGCGACATCGAAGCGCTCGTGGCGGAGGCGGACGAGGTCGGCTTCCCGATCTTCGCCAAGGCGGTTGCGGGCGGTGGCGGCCGCGGCATGCGTCGCGTCAACTCCAAGGACGAGCTGCGTCCGGCCCTCGAAGAGGCGATGCGCGAGGCCGACAGTGCGTTCGGCGACCCCACGATGTTCCTCGAGCAGGCGGTGCTCCGCCCGCGCCACATCGAGGTGCAGGTCCTCGCGGATGCCTCGGGAGAGACCGTGCACCTCTTCGAGCGCGACTGCTCGGTGCAGCGCCGGCACCAGAAGGTCATCGAGATCGCGCCGGCCCCGAACCTCTCCGACGAGGTGCGACAGGCGCTCTATCGCGATGCGATCGCGTTCGCGCGCTCGATCGGCTACGTGAACGCCGGAACCGTCGAGTTCCTCCTCGACACCGCTGGCGAGCGCGCCGGCCAGCACGTCTTCATCGAGATGAACCCGCGCATCCAGGTCGAGCACACCGTCACCGAGGAGGTCACGGACGTCGACCTCGTCGTGTCGCAGATGCGCATCGCCGCGGGGGAGTCGCTCGCCGACCTCGGGCTCCGCCAGGATGACATCCGCCTGCGAGGCGCAGCGCTGCAGTGCCGCATCACGACGGAGGACCCCACCGCCGGATTCCGGCCGGACACGGGGAAGATCACGACGTATCGATCGCCCGGCGGAGCCGGCATCCGCCTCGACGGCGGCACGATCAATCCCGGGGCGCAGATCAGCCCCCACTTCGATTCGATGCTCGCGAAGCTCACCTGTCGCGGCCGCGACTATCCGGCCGCGGTCGCCCGTGCGAAGCGGGCCCTGGCGGAGTTCCGGATCCGAGGCGTCTCCACGAACATCCCGTTCCTGCAGGCGGTACTCGAAGACTCCGCGTTCGTCGCAGGCGATCTGAGCACCTCGTTCATCGACGAGCGACCCCAGTTGCTGCGCGGCCGGGTGTCGAAGGATCGCGGCACGAAGATCCTGAACTGGCTCGCCGATGTCACCGTCAACCAGCCGAACGGCCCGGCGCCGATCAGCGTGAGCCCCGTCGAGAAGCTCCCCCCGATCGACCTGTCGGAGCCCGCTCCGGCCGGCTCGCGGCAGCGCCTGCTCGAGCTCGGTCCGGCCGCCTTCTCCTCGGCGCTCCGCGCGCAGGTTCCGCTCGCCGTCACCGAGACGACGTTCCGCGATGCGCATCAGTCGTTGCTGGCCACCCGCGTGCGCACGAAGGATCTCGTCGCGGTCGCTCCGTACGTCGCGCGGATGACGCCCGGCCTGCTCTCGGTCGAGGCGTGGGGCGGCGCCACGTACGACGTCGCGCTGCGCTTCCTCGGCGAAGACCCCTGGGAGCGCCTCGCCGCGCTCCGCGAGGCGCTGCCGAACGTCAACATCCAGATGCTGCTCCGCGGCCGCAACACCGTCGGCTACACCCCGTACCCCACGGAGGTCACGGACGCGTTCATCCGGGAGGCCGCGACGACGGGCGTCGACATCTTCCGCATCTTCGATGCGCTGAACGACGTCTCCCAGATGCGGCCGGCGATCGATTCCGTGCTGGCGAGCGGGCATGCCGTCGCCGAGGTGGCGCTCTGCTACACCGGGGACCTGCTGGATCCGGCCGAGGATCTCTACACCCTCGACTACTACCTGCGGCTCGCCGATGAGATCGTCGCGGCGGGCGCGCACGTCCTCGCGATCAAGGACATGGCAGGGCTCCTTCGCCCTGCCGCGGCCGAGCGCCTCGTCGCGGCGCTCCGCGAGCGATTCGACGTGCCCGTGCACCTGCACACGCACGACACCGCGGGCGGCCAGCTCGCCACGCTGCTCGCGGCCAGCCGCGCGGGCGTCGACGCGGTCGACGTCGCGAGCGCGCCGATGGCCGGCACCACGAGCCAGCCGTCCGCGTCGTCGCTCGTCGCCGCCCTCGCGCACACCGAGCGCGACACGGGACTCTCGCTGCAGGCGGTCGCCGACCTCGAGCCCTACTGGGAAGCGGTGCGCCGGCTCTACAGGCCGTTCGAGTCCGGGCTTCCGGGCCCCACCGGTCGGGTGTACCACCACGAGATCCCCGGCGGCCAGCTCTCCAACCTCCGACAGCAGGCCATCGCCCTCGGCCTCGCCGACGATTTCGAGCTCATCGAGGACATGTACGCCGCGGCGAACAGGATCCTCGGGCGCGTGCCGAAGGTCACGCCGTCGTCGAAGGTCGTCGGCGACCTCGCCCTGCACCTCGCGGCGGTGAAGGCCGACCCCGACGACTTCGCCGCGAACCCCGAGAAGTACGACGTCCCCGACTCGGTCGTCGGCTTCATGGCCGGCGAACTCGGGGACCTGCCGGGCGGCTGGCCGGAACCGTTCCGCTCCAAGGTGCTCGCAGGCAGGGACGTGCGGATCGGCGTGGCGGAGCTCACCCCCGAGCAGCGCGAGGCGCTCGAGGCCGACAGCATCACGCGGCGCGCGACGCTGAACGCGCTGCTCTTCCCCGCGCCGACGCGCCAGTTCGAGCAGATCCGAGAGCTCTTCGGCGATCTGTCCGTGGTGGATACGGCCGACTACCTCTACGGGCTCCGCCAGGGCTCCGAGCACGTCGTCGAGATCGACAAGGGAGTGCGCCTGTACGCCGGACTCGAGGCGATCGGCGAAGCCGATTCCAAGGGGATGCGCACGGTCATGACGATCCTCAACGGCCAGCTCCGTCCCGTCTTCGTCCGCGATCGGAGCATCGCCGTCGAGACGCGGGCGGCTGAGAAGGCGGATGCCTCGCAGCCGGGCCAGATCGCCGCTCCCTTCTCGGGCGTGGTCACCCTGGCGGTCGAAGCGGGGGCCGAGGTCGCCGCCGGCCAGGCCGTGGCGTCGATCGAGGCGATGAAGATGGAGGCGGCCATCACGTCGCCCATCGCCGGCGTGGTCGAACGCGTCGCGATCCCCACGACCCAGCAGGTGGAGGCGGGCGATCTGCTCGTGGTGGTGCGTCCGCGCTAGGCTGGGTGAATTCGCGCTGATGAGGAGGGATTTCGGTGGCTGACGACAGAAGCGGCGACGCAGACTCGTCGAAGCGGGCACCCCGCGACGCCGCGCCCTCGGCCGATCCGGAGCAGCCCTCGCAGGCGGATGCAGGCCACGTCGCCCGACGGCCCGAGCACATGCGCGTGCGCGTCGACCTGCCCCCGCCGCCGACCCCCGAGGTGCCCGAGGACGAGGTCGCGGTCGCGATCGACGACGTCGCGGTGAACCCCGGATCGGTCGTGGGCGACGGTCCCGCCACCACCTCCGTCGACCTCGTCACGCCGGCCCTCAGTGGCGGGTACCGCAGCTCCCACCGGCGGGAGGCGTCACCGTACAGCGCGCTGCTCGCGTCGGATGCCTCGACGACCCGTCGCGGGCGTGCGGGCGCCGACGGCGCCGGCGGCGTCGCCGTCGTGGACGCGGACGTCGACGAGCATCGTCCGACGGAGGTGCCCGAGACCTCGGAATCGCTGACCGCCGATCGGCTCATCGACCTGAATCGCACCACCCGTCCGGCACCGCAGGGCGGACTGCCGCGCTTCGTGTACGCAGCATCGCTGCATCTCGTGAACCTGGGCGACTCGGCAAAGGTTCGCGCGCACAAGGCACTGAGCGCCCGCATCCGCAAGCGCTTCGAGGGCGGAGCGCGATTCGTGCCCGTGCTCACCCGCAAGGGCGGAGTCGGGAAGACGACGATCACGGCGCTCCTCGGCATGGCCCTGGCCGATGCCCGCGACGACCGGGTGATCGCGATCGACGCGAATCCCGACCGCGGCACGCTCGCGGAGCGCGTCGACCGGCAGACCCGTGAGACCGTGCGCGACGTGGTCACGAAGGCATCATCGATCGACGGGTACACCGACTTCTCGGCGTTCGTGTCCCGCGACGCCACTCGCCTCGACATCCTCGCCTCCGACACCGACCCGACCCTGTCCGAGGCGTTCGACGACACCGACTACAACGTCGTGGCGGGACTCGCGGCACGGTACTACTCGCTCGTGCTCACCGACTGCGGCACCGGCATCGTGCACTCCGTGATGAGGGCGACGCTGCAGCATGCGGACTCCATCGTCGTCGTGTCCGGCGGCAGCGTCGACGAGGCTCGACTCGCGTCCGAGACGCTGACCTGGCTCGAGGCGAACGGCTACGGCCACCTCGTGCGCAACGCGATCGTGGCGATCAACCTCGCCACGCAGGGCACTCACCTGGTCAAGGTCGACGAGATCGAGGCGCACTTCCAATCCCGGGTGCGCGAGATCGTGCGCATTCCGTATGACCCGCAGCTCGCCGCCGGCTCCGTCGTGAACTGGCAGGAGCTGCGACCTGTGACGCAGCTCGCTGCGCGAGAACTCGCCGCCCTCGTGGTGGAAGGCCTGCCCGCCGAGCGCGGGCACTGATCGGAGCGCAATTGCCGGAACGTCCCATTCGCCTGTTCGGCGACCCCGTCCTCAAGACCGTCTCCAGCCCCGTCGAACAGATCGACGATGGCGTGCGCGCTCTCGTCGCCGATCTCATCGACAGCGTCAGGCTCCCCGGACGCGCCGGTGTCGCCGCGGCGCAGATCGGCGTGAACCTCCGCGCCTTCAGCTACAACGTCGACGGCGAGGTCGGGTACATCCTGAACCCGGAACTCGTCGAGACCTCGGGTGAGCTCGAACTCGTCGACGAGGGATGCCTCTCGGTCCCCGGCCTCTGGCACAAGACCCCGCGGCATCCCTTCGCCCGCGTGCGCGGCATCGACCTCGACGGCAATGAGATCGAGCTCTCGGGCACCGGGCTCATGGCGCAGGCGCTGCAGCACGAGACGGACCACCTCGACGGGATCCTCTACCTCGATCGCCTCGAGAAGGAGGAGCGACGAGCCGCCATGCGCGCGGTGCGCGAATCCGACTGGTTCTGACGCCCGCCGTGAGCGAGGGCCCGGCGGATGCCGCCGGGCCCTCGCTCGTGCCGCTCGGCGGTCAGTGCACGATCGAATGGCCCTCGGTGGCGGGTGCGCCCGAGTACATGGCCTCGATCTGATCGGCGAAGTCCTCGAGGATCACGTTGCGCTTGATGCTGAGCTTCGGCGTGAGGTGACCGCTCGCCTCGGTGAGCTCGGCGGGAAGGATCGTGAACTTGCGGATCGACTCCGCCCGTGACACGTTCTCGTTCGCCGCGTCGATGGCGCGCTGCACCTCGGCGAGCACCGCCGGGTTGCTCGCCGCCTCCTCGACGGTCATGCCCGCGTCCTCGTTGTTGTTGTTGAGCCACACGGGGAGCATCTCGGGGTCGAGCGTGATGAGGGCGGAGATGAACGGCTTCTTGTCGCCGACCGCGACGACCTGTCCGATGAGGGGATTCGCGCGGATGGGGTCTTCGAGCGCGGCCGGCGCGACGTTCTTGCCGCCAGCGGTGACGATGATCTCCTTCTTCCGTCCGGTGATCGAGAGGAAGCCCTCCTCGTCGAAGGAGCCGAGGTCGCCGGTCTTGAACCATTCGCCGTCGAACGACTCCGCCGTGGCCTCGGGATTCCTCCAGTACTCCTTGAAGACGTCGATGCCCTTCACGTGGATCTCGCCGTCATCGGCGATGCGCACCGCGACACCCGGAAGCGCCGGACCGACGGTGCCGATCTTCGACTTCGTCGCCAGGTTCACGGTGGCAGGCGCCGTCGTCTCGGTGAGGCCGTACCCCTCGAGGATCGTGATGCCGAGCGCGTGGTAGAAGTGCCCGAGCCGCGGCCCCAGCGGCGCGGAGCCCGAGACGGCGTACTTCACGTTGCCGCCCATCGCGGCGCGCAGCTTCGAGAACACGAGCCGGTCGAAGAGCGCGAACTTCACCTTGAGCCCGAGCGGGATCTTCGCCCCCGCCTCCTTCGCCGTCGAGTACGCGACCGCGGTGTCGGCGGCGGCGCGGAAGATCTTGCCCTTGCCACCCGCTTCCGCCTTCTGCTCGGAGACGTTGTACACCTTCTCGAACACGCGCGGAACCGCGAGGAGGAAGGTCGGCTTGAAGCTGCCCAGAGACGGGAGGAGCTGCTTGGTGTCGGGCTGATGCCCCACGCGAACCCCCGCGTGGACGGAGAGCACCGCGATGAACCGCGCGAACACGTGGGCGGTCGTGATGAAGAGGAGGGTGGATGCGCCGTCGGGGTCGAGCACGACCTCGCGAAGCGCGACCGCGGAGTTGCGCGAGAGCTCGACGAAGTTCGAGTGGGTGAGGACGCAGCCCTTCGGCTTGCCGGTGGACCCGGACGTGTAGATGAGCGTCGCCATGTCGCTGCCCACGGCGAGGTTGCGACGACGTTCGATCTCGTCATCGGGCACGGAGGCGCCGTTCGCGGTCAGCTTGCCGAGGTCGCCGAGGTCGATCTGCCACACGCTGCGGATGGCGGGGAGCTCCGGATGCACCTCGTCGAACCGGGCGAAGTGGTCAGCGGTCTCGAGGATCATGGCGATCGCACCGGAGTCGCTGAGGTTCCAGCGGACCTGGCCGGGGGAGCTCGTCTCGTAGATCGGCACGAGCACCGCGCCGGCGAACCACGTGGCGAAATCGATGAGGGTCCACTCGTACCGGGTCTTGCACATCAGGCCGATCTTGTCGCCGGGCTGGATGCCCGCCGCGACGAGTCCCTTCGCGAGGGCGATGACCTGGTCGTAGAACTCTCGCGTGGTCACCGGGGACCAGCCTCCGTCGCCGGTGGGCAACGAGAAGAGCACGGAGTCGGGGGTCGCGGCCACCCGATCGACGAGCAGGTCGGTGACATTGGCGTCGGGGTCGGGCGCAACGACGGCAGGGGTCTCGAATTCGATCACGGTAGCTCCTTCGGCACCGGGAGGAGGGCGCGCGGTTCGGGCGCGACCTCGACCGTTGGGGTCCATTACACTCTAGTCGTTGCTCGTGCGGCCCGACGGTTCCGGCACGATCCGGCCCATCCTCCTCGAAAGGCAGATCTTCGTGCACGCGATCGGCATCGACATCGGCGGAACGAAGATCGCGGGGGCGGTCGTCGACGAGCTGGGCGCGATCGTGCGCAGCGAACGCGTGCCGACTCCGGCAGGCGATGCGCGCCTCCTGGAGGACGCGGTCGTCCGCATGATCGAGCACCTGTCGGCGGACGAGGAGATCGCGGCCGTCGGCGTCGCCGCGGCCGGCTTCATCGACGCGGCGCAGTCCACCGTCTTCTACGCGCCGAACATCGACTGGCGCAACGAGCCGTTCCGCGAGAAGCTCGAGGGCCGGGTCGGCACCACCGTCGTGGTCGACAACGACGCGAACGCCGCCGGATGGGCGGAGTTCCGCTTCGGCGCGGGGCGTCTGGTCAGCGACATGGTGATGCTGACCATCGGCACGGGCGTGGGCGGGGCCATCGTCGCAGGCGACCGTCTGTTCCGGGGCGGCTTCGGCGCGGGCGCCGAACTGGGTCACCTGCGCGTGGTGCCGAACGGCATCGCGTGCGGATGCGGCCAGCACGGATGCCTCGAGCAGTACGGATCCGGACGTGCGCTCCTGCGCATGGCGAACGAGATCGCCGATGCCGGCGGAATCGGCCAGGCCCTGGCCCGATCACGTGCGGAGCACGGCGCGCTCGACGGCCGATCGGTCGGTGCCCTCATCGAGGCCGAGGATCCCGGGGCCGTCGCGGCGCTGCGCCAATTGGGGCACTGGCTCGGCCAGGCCGCCGCCTCGCTCTCGGCGGTGCTCGACCCGCAGCGCTTCGTGTTCGGCGGGGGAGTCGCGGTCGCCGGCGAGCTGCTGCTGACCCCGGTTCGAGAGGCGTACTTCGAGCACCTGCCGGCGCGGGGCTATCATCCAGAGCCCGACTTCGTCATCGCCGAGCTCGTGAACGATGCCGGCGTGGTCGGGGCAGCCGACCTCGCCCGCGTCTGGGTGGCGGATCACGCCTGAGCCGCGCGGCGATAGGCTGTATCGATTCTTCGCCCGAGGAACGGAGGCGCGCGATGTTCTACTGGATCATGAAGCACATCGTCGTCGGTCCCATCCTCCTGGCGATCTTCCGGCCCTGGATCGTGGGCCTCGAGAACGTGCCAAGGACCGGCGCCGTGGTGCTGGCGTCGAACCACCTCTCCTTCATCGACTCGATCTTCCTGCCGCTCGTCGTGGACCGCCCGGTGGTGTTCCTCGCCAAGAGCGAGTACTTCACGGGCAGGGGCCTGAAGGGATGGGCGACGCGCGTCTTCTTCCAGGCCGCCGGCCAGCTCCCGATCGACCGCTCGGGCGGCAAGGCGTCGGAGGCCTCCCTCGAGACGGGACTCCGCGTGCTCGGCGAGGGCGGCATCCTCGGCATCTATCCCGAGGGCACGCGCAGTCCCGACGCCCGCCTCTACCGGGGGCGCACGGGCGTCGCC
The DNA here is from genome assembly GCA_031178025.1 of Agromyces sp. GTDB lineage: Bacteria > Actinomycetota > Actinomycetes > Actinomycetales > Microbacteriaceae > Agromyces. The sequence goes on from JAPSJU010000022.1 coordinate 13,637, forward strand.
CGGATGGTGCTCGAGGCAGGCGTCCCCGTCATCCCCGTGGCGATGATCGGCACCGAGAAGGTCATGCCGATCGGCACGCGGCTGCCGAAGGTCCGCCGCATCGGCATCATCATCGGCGAGCCGCTCGACTTCACCCGCTTCGAGGGACTCGAGGGCGATCGCTTCGTGCTGCGCTCGGTGACCGACGAACTCGTCTACGAGCTCCGCGCCCTCAGCGGCCAGGACTACGTCGACGTCTATGCGAGCTCGGTGCGGGAGCAGCGCGCCTCGCAATCGCGGTAGGCTCGACTGGCGGCGGCGCGCATGCGGCGCCGCGTTCCCATTCCCCCGGCGCCAAGCGCCCGAACCCTCAGGACGTCCCGTGGTACAGCTCGTCGAGCCCGTCGTCAGTGCAGATCCCTCCGTGATCGACGGCCTCGACTATTGGCGCACGCTGCCGATCAAGCAGCAGCCTCACTGGCCCGACCCCGAGGCGGCGCACGCGGCATCCGCTGAACTCGCGACGCTCCCGCCGCTCGTCTTCGCGGGCGAGGTCGACATGCTTCGCACGCGGCTCGCCGCCGCGTCGCGGGGTGAGGCGTTCCTGCTGCAGGGCGGCGACTGCGCCGAGACCTTCGCGGGAGCGACCGCCGACCAGATCCGCAACCGGGTGAAGACCGTGCTGCAGATGGCCGTGGTGCTGACGTACGGCGCCTCGATGCCGGTCGTGAAGATGGGCCGCATGGCCGGCCAGTTCGCGAAGCCGCGCTCGAGCGACACGGAGACCCGCGGCGGCGTCACCCTGCCGGCGTACCGCGGCGACATCGTGAACGGCTACGACTTCACGCCCGAGTCACGAGCGGCCGACCCGGCGCGCCTCGTGAAGGGCTACCACACCGCGGCGTCCACGCTCAATCTCATCCGCGCGTTCACGCAGGGAGGCTTCGCCGACCTGCGCCAGGTGCACTCGTGGAACCAGGGGTTCGCGTCCAACCCGGCGAACGCACGGTACGAATCCCTCGCTCGCGAGATCGACCGAGCGATCCGGTTCATGGATGCGTGCGGGGCCGACTTCGAGGCGCTGCGGCACACCGAGTTCTACACCGGCCACGAGGGCCTGCTCATGGACTACGAGCGGCCGATGACCCGGATCGACTCGCGTACCGGAACGCCGTACGACACCTCGGCGCACTTCATCTGGATCGGCGAGCGCACGCGCGACCTCGACGGGGCGCATGTCGATTTCCTCTCCCGGGTGCGCAACCCGATCGGCGTCAAGCTCGGGCCCTCGACGACGCCCGAGACCATGCTCGAGCTCATCGAGAAGCTCGACCCCGACCGCGAGCCCGGCAGGCTGACGTTCATCACGCGCATGGGCGCCGGCAAGATCCGCGACGCGCTGCCGCCGCTGCTCGAGGCGGTCAAGCGGAGTGACGCCAACCCCCTGTGGGTCACCGATCCCATGCACGGCAACGGCATCACCACGCCGACCGGCTACAAGACGCGTCGCTTCGATGACGTCGTCGACGAGGTCAAGGGCTTCTTCGAGGCGCACCGGGCCGTCGGCACGTACCCGGGCGGCATCCACGTCGAACTCACCGGCGACGATGTCACCGAGTGCCTCGGCGGCTCGGAGCACATCGACGAGGCGACGCTCGCGACGCGGTACGAGTCGCTGTGCGACCCGCGCCTGAATCACATGCAGTCGCTCGAGCTCGCGTTCCTCGTGGCCGAGGAGCTCGCCGTCCGCTGACGCGATCGCGTGCGGGGCATCCCTCGGGCTGCCCCGCACGCGTGCGCACCATGTGCGAACGC
>JAPSJU010000245.1 GCA_031178025.1 Agromyces sp.
GCGGCGCGAGCCCGGCCGTGCGCACCGCGCTTCGGGGATCCGGCTGCCGCCCCGGCGACCCGATGCCCCGATCCCCGTCGCACCGCCCCCGCGATCGCCGCCTCGCCCCGGGGTCGCCGGCCGCGCAGGCGTGCGAGCGTCGCACCTGCGAACGAGATGGCCCCGGTGGCGGGACGCTCGATCTCGAGATCCACCTCGAGCTCGGCGGCCGGCTCGCCGGCCGGTTCCGCCTCGCCACGGTCCTCCGGTGCGATCACCGTGACCACCCGCCGCGGATGGGCCGCCATCGCATCGAGTGCCGCGTCGCGAGCCAGCGGCACGAGGTCGACCTCCGCGAGCTCGAGCGGCTTCGCCTCGTCGAGCCGTGCGAGGGCGAGCAGGTCCTCGACCAGCCCGCCCATGCGGATGGCCTCCTTCTCGATGCGATCCATCGCCTGACCGACCTCTTCGGGAGTCTGCAACGCGCCCATCCGATAGAGCTCGGCGTAGCCGCGCACCGAGACGAGCGGAGTGCGGAGCTCATGCGAGGCGTCGCCGACGAAGCGCCGCATCTGCTCGATCGTGCGAGCGCGATCGCGGAAGGCGCGGTCGATGCGATTCAGCATGGTGTTGAGGGACCGATTCAGCCGACCCACTTCGGTGTTCGGCGTGGCCCCGCCGAGGCGCTGGCCGAAGTCTCCATCGGCGATCGCCGCGGCGGTGCGCTCGACCTCGCGAAGCGGCGTGAAGGTCGTCGTCACGAGCATTCGCGTCAGGAGGGCGCCCACCAGCACGACACCGAACCCGAAGCCGAGGAAGATCGTGAGGTAGACGGCGAGGATCTCCTCCGTCTCCTCGGAGGAGATCGCGATGATGATGGGGGCGTAGTTGCCGTGGTTGTCGGCGATGATGAGGGCGCTCACCGCTCGGAAGCTCGTCTCGCCGTTCCGGTCCTCGAGGGGATAGGCGGTGTACTTGCCCGGGCTCGACATGTTCTGCCAGTTCACCTCGCCCTGGGTGAGCTTCTCGGGAACGACCGGCACGGTGTCGGGGTCGCGTCCCACCCAGTTGTACCGATCGAGTTCTCCGGTGTCCTCGTCGTAGATGGCGACGAAGACGTCTTCCACCGAGGCGAGCGACAGGTCGCTGAGGTCGGAGGCGGGACCCTTCGCGTCGGGGTCGCTCTCGAAGTACTTGGTCAGCTCGCCGCGCGCGATCGTGTCGAGCTTCAGCGCCATCTGCTCCTCGACGTAGGACCGCAGCATCGCCGCCGTGCCGATGCCGGACACGAGGAGGCCGAGGGTCAGCATCAGCACCGTCACACCGGTGATCTTGGTGCGCAGGGAGATGCGGTTCCACCGCTCGGAGATCTGATGCATGGCGGGCCGAGTCTAGGCGCCGAAGCCTGAATCAGGGCTTGGAGGACTTCAGCATGTACCCGAATCCTCGCTTGGTCTGGATCAGCGGCTCGGACGAGTGCTGGTCGAGCTTCCGCCGCAGGTAGCTGATGTAGCTCTCGACGATCCCGGCATCGCCGTTGAAGTCGTACTCCCACACGTGATCGAGGATCTGCGCCTTCGAGAGCACGCGGTTCGGGTTCAGCATGAGGTACCGGAGGAGCTTGAACTCGGTGGGCGAGAGCTCGACGGGCACATCACCGACGAGCACCTCGTGCGTGTCCTGGTCCATCGTGAGTTCGCCGGTGCGGATGACCGCGTCCTCCTCGGCGTGCATCGTGCGGCGCAGGATGGCCTTGATGCGGGCGACGATCTCGTCGAGGCTGAAGGGCTTCGTGACGTAGTCGTCGCCGCCGACGGTGAGGCCGGTGATCTTGTCCTCGGTGTCGTCCTTGGCGGTGAGGAAGAGGATGGGGGCGGTGTAGCCGGCGGAGCGCAAGCGCTTCGTGACGCCGAACCCGTTCATGTCGGGCAGCATCACGTCGAGGATGATGAGGTCGGGCTCCTCCTCGAGCACGGCCGAGATCGTCTGGGCGCCGTTGCCGACCGCGCGGACGGCGAACCCGGCGAATCGCAGGCTCGTCGTGAGGAGGTCGCGGATGTTCGGCTCGTCGTCGACGATGAGAATGCGGGGTCCATCGCTCATGAGGCAAGTATCTGCGCGTTCGCTGGGTGTTGGCTGGATTTCTCCGGATGGAACGAGTACCCGGATGCCCGCATCGCTCGAGGCCCGCACGCCTCCGCGGACAGGGCACGATAGACCCATGGACTCTGACGAGACGGCGGATGCCGCTGGGCGACAGGCCGGCCTCGTGATCCCGGTGCGGCGGATCGGCCCGCGGACCTTCGATTTCGCGCGCATGGTCGCCGTCATGGCGATCGTCAATCGCACGCCCGACTCGTTCTACGATCGCGGCGCCACGTTCGCGCTCGAATCGGCGCTCGCCGCCGCCGCCCGGTCGGTGGAGGACGGAGCCGACCTCGTCGACGTGGGCGGCGTGAAGTTCGCACCGGGGCCGCCCGTTCCCGTCGAGGAGGAGATCGACCGCGTCGTCCCCGTCGTCAGGGGCCTGGAGGGCGTCGGGGCGGCGATCTCCGTCGACACGTTCCACCCGGCCGTCGCCCGGGCGGCGGTGGACGCGGGCGCGCACGTCATCAACGACACGAGCGGCATCCACGACCCCGACATGGCACGCGTGGTCGCCGACAGCGAGGCGACCATCGTGATCACCCATTCCCTCGCGGAGCCACGCACGACCATGGCGTCGCCCCGATATCGCGACGTCGTCGGTGACGTGGTCGACTTCCTCCGTCGTCGGGTCGACCTCGCCATCGGGCTCGGCGTCCCCGCCGAGCGCATCATCGTGGATCCGGGACACGACCTCAACAAGAACACGCTGCACACGCTCGAGCTGACCCGCCGCCTCGACGAGGTGACCGCGCTCGGACATCCGGTGCTCGTCGCCCTCTCGAACAAGGACTTCATCGGCGAGAGCCTCGGTCGCCCCAGGGATCAGCGTGTCGAAGGATCGCTCGCCGCCGCCGTCTACTGCGTCCTCCGCGGCGCGCGCGTGGTGCGGGTGCACAACGTGCGGGAGACCGTGGACGCGATGCGGATGGTGGAAGCGATCGAGGGATGGCGCGAGCCCGTGTTCCTCGAGCACAACCAGTGAAAGGACGTGGGCGGATGGCGCTCGACCGTTCCGAGATGCATGTCGCGTACGCGTTGCCCGACCGGGACATCCCGCGGGTTCGCGTCAACTTCGTCGCGAGCCTCGACGGTGCGGTGACGCTCGAGGGGCGAAGCGGCGGACTCGGCGGCGACGACGACCGACTCGTCATGGGGGTGCTGCGCGCGATGGCCGATGTCGTCGTCGTCGGCGCCGGCACGGTGCGGGCCGAGGGCTACGGCGGCGTGCGGCTCGCGCGCCAGAACGTCGACTGGCGGCTCGCGAACGGGCTTGCGCCGACCGTGCCCCTCGCGGTCGTCTCCGGGTCGCTCGACCTGGATCCGCGGCATCCGTTCTTCTCCCGGGCGAGGACGCGACCGCTCGTGATCGCCCCGGCCTCGGCACCGGCCGGGCGCCGAGACGCACTCGCCGAGGTGGCCGACGTGCTGGTCTGCGGCGACACGGCCGTCGAGCCGCGGTCGATGATCGACGCGCTCGCCGAGCGGGGCATGACCCAGGTGCTCTCCGAGGGCGGGCCGCAGCTGTTCGGCGACCTGGTGGCGGCGGATGCCGTCGATGAGCTCTGCCTCACGCTGAGCCCGTCGATCGT
>JAPSJU010000246.1 GCA_031178025.1 Agromyces sp.
CGGGCGGCATCCCAGATCTGCTGGTTGAAGATCTCGACCTCGATGTCGCGGTCGTACCCCGTGCGCTCGACCGCACGGGTGAGCGCGTCGAAGTCGATCACGCCGTCGCCGGGGTAGTGCCGGCTCAGCAGCACGTCGGCCGCGAGCGGCGTCCTCCAGTCGCACACCTGGTACGTCGCGATGCGGCCGGATGCGCCGGCGCGCGCGATCTGCTCGAGCACCTCCGGGTCCCACCAGATGTGGAACGTGTCGACCGCCACGCCGACGACGGCGGGGTCGAACGGCTCGGCGAGGTCGAGCGCCTGCCGGAGCGTCGAGACGACCGCGCGATCGGAGGCGTACATCGGGTGCAGCGGCTCGATCGCAAGCGTGACGCCCGCTGCCTCGGCATCCGGAGCCAGTTCTGCGATGGCCTCCGCGACGCGCTCGCGAGCGCCGAGCAGGTCGTTCGAGCCCTCGGGTAGCCCGCCGGCGACGAGCACGAAGACGGGCGTGGACCCCGCGGCGCCGGCAGCGGCGAGCGTCGCCGTCTCCTCGATGCCTCGTCGGTTGTCGTCGATCGAGGCTCGCCGCGCCGGACCCTCGGGCATCGTGAAGAAGCCGCCGCGGCAGTACGTGGAGAGGCGCAGGCCGGTGTCGCCGAATCGGCCGGCCGCCTCGGCGAGGCCGAGCTCGAGCACGGGCTCGCGCCAGAGGCCGATCGACTCGTAGCCCGCCGCCCCGACGAGCCTGAGGGCCTCGTCGAGGGGGGCGTACTTCAGCGTCGCCTGGTTCATCGACAGGCGCGGGTGTGCGCTCACGCGAGCACCTCCGAGGGTTCGACAGCAGCCGGGGCCGGCTCGGCCGCTCGCTCGACCGGCGTCGCCGTCGGTGCGCTCGCGACGTCGATGCCGTTGATCGTGAGCAGCTCGTGCCAGCGGGCGGCGGCGAGCTCGGGTCGTTCGAGTGCCCCCGACGCGTTCGCCAGCTCGACGATGCGCGACAGGTGCGGGAGGCTGCGAGCCGCGTGCAGGCCGCCGACCATCTGGAAGGCCGCCTGGTGTCCGTTCAGCCACGACAGGAACGCGACGCCCGTCTTGTAGTAGTAGGTCGGCGCGGCGAAGACCTGCTGCGAGAGGGGCTCGGTGGGGGTCAGGATGGCGCGGTACGCCTCCGTGTCGCCGCGGTCGAGCGCCTGGATCGCCGCCGAGGCGTTCGGTGCGAGGGCGGCGAAGGCGCCGAGCAGGGCATCCGAGTGACCGTGCTCGTCTCCCTCGATGAGGCCGACGTAGTGGAAGTCGTCACCGGTGAACATGCGTGCCGACTCGGGCAGCTGCCGCCGCACCGCGATCTCGGCACCGGCGTCGAGGAGGCTCATCTTCACGCCCGAGACCTTGTCGCGGTTGTACTCGATGATCTGCAGGAGCGTCGTCGCCGCGGCATCCGTGTCGGCGGAGCCGAAGTACCCGGCGAGGCTCGGATCGAACGCGACGCCGAGCCAGTGCAGCACCACGGGGCCGCCCGCGGCGGCGAGCACCTCGCGGTAGACGCGCCGGTAGTCGTCGGCGTTGCGGGCGGCACGCGCCAGATGGCGGCTCGCCATCAGCACGATCCCCGCGCCCGCGTCCTCGGCGTGGTGGAGCTGCTCCTTGTAGGCGTCGATCACCTCTTCGAGCGAGATGGACTCGTCGTCGACGTGATCCGTGTTGACGCCGACGACGAGGCGGGCATCCACGGACGCCGCCTCGGCGGCGCTGCGGGAGATCAGTTCGCGGGTCGCCTGGGCGTCGAGGCCCATGTTGCGCTGCGCCGTGTCCATGGCGTCGGCCACGCCGAGGCCCCACGACCACACGTGGTGGCGGAAGGCGAGGGTGGCGTCCCAGTCGATGTCGGCCGGACGGCCGGGGGTGTTGTCGGCGAAGGGCTTCGGCACGACGTGCGCGGCGGCGTACGCGACGCGACTCGTGAGCGGATGCCGCGGCTTCGCGAACGCGGGAGCCTCCGCGAGCAGCACCCCGCGCCGCGCGCCGTCCGCATCGAGGAGCGTGAGCGTCGTCATGGTCAGCGCGCCCCTGCCAGCTCGGCCGCCGGGGACGTCGCCGGCTCGACGGGCGCGTCAGCGCCGGCCTGCTCGACGGCGCCCTCGAGCGTGACGACCGGCAGGTCGATGCGGCGACCCTCGCGGTTCGACCGCAGGCCCTGCTCGGCGAGCAGCACGCCGCGCGCGCCGGCGAGGAAGTCGAAGGGATTCGGCGCATCCTCGATGACGTGGCGGAGGAACTCCTCCCACTGCGTCTTGAAGCCGTTCTCGAACTCGCGGTTTCCGGGCGACTCGATCCAGTCGGCCGCGTAGTCGTGCGCGTCGGCGAGGTCGGGGTTCCACACGGGCTTCGGCGTGGCGTTGCGCGGCTGGATCTTGCATCCGAACAGGCCGACGACCGCCGAGCCGTGCGTGCCGTCGACCTGGAACTCGACGAGCTCGTCCCGGTTCACGCGCGTGGTCCAGCTGGAGTTGAGCTGCGCCGTGACGCCGCCCTCGAGCTCGAAGATCGCGTAGGCGGCGTCGTCGGCCGTGGCCGGGTAGCGCTCGCCGCGCTCGTCGACGCGCTCGGGGATCTCGGTGACGGCCTTCGCGTACACGGACTCGACGCGGCCGAAGAGGTTCTCGAGCACGTAGTTCCAGTGGGGGAACATGTCGACGATGATGCCGCCGCCGTCCTCGGCGCGGTAGTTCCAGCTGGGACGCTGTGCGGGCTGCCAGTCGCCCTCGAAGACCCAGTAGCCGAATTCGCCCCGGACGCTCAGGATGCGCCCGAAGAAGCCCGAGTCGATGAGGCGCTTGAGCTTCTGCAGGCCGGGAAGGTAGAGCTTGTCGTGCACCACGCCGTTCTTGATGCCGGCGTCGTCGGCGAGGCGCGCGAGCTCGAGCGCCTCCTCGAAGCTCTCGGCCGTGGGCTTCTCGGTGTAGATCGCCTTGCCGGCGGCGATGGCCTTCCTGATGGCGGCGGCGCGGGCCTTCGTGACGAGGAAGTCGGCGTAGATCTGCCAGCGGTCGTCGGCGAGCGCCTCGTCGAGGTCGGTCGTGTAGTGCTCGATGCCGTGCCTGGCGGCGAGCTCGGCGAGCGTCTTCTCGTTGCGGCCGACGAGGATCGGCTCGACCTGCACGCGGGTGATGCCGTCGGCGAGGAGCACGCCCCCCTGCTCGCGGATCGCGAGGATCGAGCGCACGAGGTGCTGCCGGTAGCCCATGCGTCCCGTGGCGCCGTTCATGATGATGCCGATGGTCTGGGGGGTGGTCTGCTCTGCCACTTCGTGATTCCTGTTCGAGCCGGGAGCGGGTGGCGGAGGCCGCCGCGCCGCTGCGGGAAAGCGTTTACCCGAGTGTAGGACACCGTCGGCGGATTGGCAACACCCCGGCGGCATCCGCCGTGTGCCCGCCACGCGCGAACCGTGTTCTGCAGGACGTACGGCGATTCGGGCGCTCCTCGGGCTCGAAGCACCGCAGGTCCTGCAGAACGGCGCAGCGACGCGGCGGGTGCTAGCGCGCGATGCCCGGCGTCGACTCGCGCAGCACGACCTCGGTGCGGATCGCCCCCGCCGTCGCGGCACGGGCGTCACCGAGTGCCAGCCGGAGCGCGCGGCGCCCGATCTCCTCGAGGGGCACGCGCACGGTCGTGAGGGCGGGCGTGACGTCGCGCACGGTGGGGATGTCGTCGAACCCGGCGATCCCGAGGTCG
>JAPSJU010000247.1 GCA_031178025.1 Agromyces sp.
TGCGTTGACGACCCCCCGAACTCGGGGGACCGTTTCGGAGCGGTTCGCCGGGACCGGCGCGATCCTGCTCGTCGACCTCGTGAACCGAGTACCGGAATCGGGCATGAACGCGAGGGATCGCTCGTGCACGGCGCATCCCGACGGCTGGGGCCGATCCTCATCCCGCACGTGTGACGGATCGGGCAGGCACGCCCGTCCTACAGCGCCGCGGCTTTCGCGAGGAGCGCCGCGCGCTCGCGCTCGTTGCCCGTGAGGCGGGCGGCGGCCTGCAGCTCCCCACGGGCCTCCTCGACGCGTCCGAGGCGCGCGAGCAGCTCGCCCCGCACGGCGGGAAGCGCCGGGTAGCCGGCGAGCCTGCCGGAGCGTTCGAGGTCATCGACGATGCGCAGCGCACTCCCGGGCCCGGTCGACATCGCCACGGCGACGGCGCGATTGAGCTCGACGACCGGTGACGGGGCGATGCGGCCGAGCGCCTCGTAGAGCACGACGATCTGCGCCCAGTCCGTGTCGTCGACCGTCGGCGCGACCGCGTGGCATTCCGCGATCGCGGCCTGCAGGGCATACGACGCGCGGCCGCGGCCCACGCGGTCGGCCCGAGCGAGGGCCGCCCGGCCCCGCTCGATCTGCGCGCGGTCCCATCGCGAGCGGTCCTGCCGGTCGAGGGGGATGGGCGTGCCGTCGCGGGTCGTGCGGGCGGCGAACCGTGCCGCGGTGAACTCCATCAGTGCCACGAGGCCGTGCGCCTCGGGCTCGCGAGGCATGAGCTCGGCCAGCATGCGCGCGAGGCGCAACGCCTCGATCGAGACATCCGGGCGCACCCATTCGCTGCCCGAGGCGGGCAGGTACCCCTCGTTGAAGATGAGGTAGAGCACGCTGAGCACCGAACCCAGACGCTCGGCGTACTCGTGCGGCTCCGGCACCTCGAAGGGGACCTTCGCGGCAGCGAGGGTCTTCTTCGCGCGGACGATGCGCTGCTGCACGGTGGCGACCGGCACGAGGAACGCACGCGCGATCTCCTCGCTCGCGAGGCCGCCGACGACCCGCAGGGTCAGCGCGATCTGCGCCTCGCGGGAGAGCACGGGGTGGCAGGCGACGAAGACGAGGCGCAGCACGTCGTCGTCGATCGTGTCGGGATCGAAGAACGAGTCGGATGCCGCCTCGCCCTGCTGCTCGAGGTCCCGTGCCAGTGCGGCGAGCCGCTCGTCGAGCCGCTCGCGGCGACGCCACCCGTCGATCGCCCTGCGCTTCGCGACGGCCGTCAGCCACGCCCCCGGATTGTTCGGCACGCCCTCGGCCGGCCACTGCCGGAGCGCCTCGACCATCGCCTCCTGTGCGAGGTCCTCGGCCTGCCCCACGTCGCCGACGAAGCGGGTGAGCGTCGCCACGATGCGTGCGGATTCGATGCGCCAGACGGCGCCCACGGCGCGCCGGGCGCGGTCGGCGTCGGCGGCGACCGCCGACCCGTCCGCCCCCGGCGCATCCGTGCCGGTCATTCCGTCGTCGCCGCCCCGAGCCGGCCCTCGGCCTCGGCACGCCACCCGGCCTCCTTCTGGATCCATTCGTTGTCCTGCGGGAAGTCCTCGAGCTCCGTCACGCGCCGCACCTCGAGCTTCGAGCCGGGACCGAGGGGGCAGCGCTTCGCCCACTCGGCGGCTTCCTCCCTGCTCGAGACCTCGATGATCCAGAAGCCGTTGAAGAGCTCCTTGGTCTCGCCGTAAGGGCCGTCGGTGACGACGGGCGGGGTGGCGTCGAAGTCGACGACGAAGCCCTCCTTCGCGTCGGCCAGTCCCTCGCCGGCGAGCAGCACGCCGGCCTTGATGAGCGATTCGTTGTAGGCACCCATCTGCGCGATGACCTCGTTGAAGTCGAGCTCCTGGTACGCCTCGACCGCCGCGTCGTTCGAGCGCATGATCAGCATGACCTTCATCGTCGTTCCTCCTTGATCGCGGCGGGCTCCGTGCCCGCCTTCACTCTCGCGTCGAACGGGGACGACGCGGATCGACATCGAGCGGAATTCTTCTCCGATCCCATCGTTCCACGGCGGTCGGGCATCGGTGGCGGCGTGCCGCGCCGGCTGTTACCGTCGCGTGGACATCCCACTCCTCCGAACATCCGGGAGCGACCATGCAGCGCACCGACACCGACGTCGACGCATTCCTCGCCGCCGTCGAGGGCGACCGAGGCGAGCAGCTGCGCGCACTCGACCGCATCATCGCCGAGGAGCTCGCCGGTCTCGAGCGGGTGCTCTGGGAGGGGCGCATGTGGGGCGGCACGGAACAGCGGATCGTCGGCTACGGCGGCATCACGCAGGCGAGGCCGCGTGGGGCGTCGATCGAGTGGTTCCTCGTGGGCCTCGCCGCGCAGCAACGACACCTCAGCGTCTACGTGAGCGTCGCCGAGGACGGCGTCTCGCTCGCGCAGTCGTGGGCGGACCGACTCGGAACGGTGAAGGCCGGAGCGGCCGCCATCACGTTCGCCTCACTCGACGACGTCGACGAATCCGCGTTCCGCGCCATGCTGCAGCGGGCGCGGGCGCTCGCGCCCGACGCCCGCTGAGTCCGTGCAGGGCCCGAGCCGCTGTGGCCGGGTCGTCCGCCGTCTCGGTCAGCGCGCGCGCCCGAGCACCTCGCGGGTCGACGCCTCCGGGCGCAGGTCGAGTCGCCGGAGGAGCTGCGCGTTCGCCGCGACGACCACCGTCGAGAGGGACATGAGGATCGCGCCGATCGACATGGGCAGCACGAACCCGATGGGGGCGAGCACCCCGGCGGCGAGGGGGACCGAGACGAGGTTGTACCCCGCCGCCCACCACAGGTTCTGCCGCATCTTCCGATAGCTCGCGCGGGAGAGGTCGATCACCGAGACCACCGAGCGCGGATCGGATGACGCCAGGATGACGCCGGCGGAGGCGATCGCCACATCCGTTCCGGCGCCGATCGCGATGCCCACGTCGGCCTGCGCGAGCGCCGGAGCGTCGTTCACGCCGTCGCCGACCATCGCGACCGAGAGGCCCTCGCCCTGCAGCTCCTGCACCTTCGCCGCCTTGTCCTCGGGCCGGACGCCGGCGAAGACCCGGTCGATGCCGAGCTCGCCGGCGACCGTCCGGGCGACCGGCTCGGCATCACCCGTGATCATCACGACCTGCACGCCGAGCGCGTGCAGCGCGTCCACGGCCTCCCGGGACTCGGGGCGGACCTCATCGGCGAGCGCGATGGCTCCCACCACCCGGCCCTCGAGGAGCACGTGCAACACGGTTCCGCCGGCCTCGGACCACGGGAGGGACGCCTCGAGCGGCTGCAGTCCCGCGCGCTGGAGCAGCCCGGGCCCGCCGACCTCCACGATCCGCCCGTGGACGTTCGCTCGCACGCCGAGCGCGGGCGAGGCGGTGAACTCGGATGCCGGGTGCACGTGGTCGGTGCGCCGGTGCGCCTCCGTCACGATGGCCCTCGCGAGCGGGTGCTCGGAGTCCGACTCGGCGGCGCCCGCCAGGGCGAAGAGCTCCCGCTCGTCGATGCCCGAGTCCGGTGCGACCGCGGCGGCGGTGACGGCCGGCTCCCCCTTGGTGAGCGTGCCGGTCTTGTCGAAGAGCACCGCGTCGACGGTGCGCATGGTCTCGAGGGCGAGGCGATCGGTGACGAGCACGCCGCCTCGAGCCGCGCGCTCGGTCGCGATCGACACGACGAGCGGGATCGCGAGTCCGAGGGC
>JAPSJU010000248.1 GCA_031178025.1 Agromyces sp.
AGCACGGTGACGGTCGCGTCGTCGCCCGCGGCATCCGCAGCGCCCGTTCCGCCGATGCCGCGCGCGGCGAGGATTCCGGCGTTCCCGGCGGCGAACACCGCGAGCACGACGGCCATCGCGACGCCGAAACGGCGGGTCCGCCGGGCGAGCGCGAACAGGGCGAAGCCCACCGCCGCGGCGATGCCCGCCACAGCGGCGATGCCCCGGAGCGCGACGACGTGCGCGGCGACCCACTGGTTCTGCAGGCCCACGCCCTGGGGCCACAGCAGCACGGCGGCGACGGCGGCGGTGCCGAGCACGACGGCCCAGCCGAGGACGCGGGGGAGCATTCCTTCACCCTAGGCGAGCCGCCGCGGCATCCGCGGTGCGCTCGCCGCTGATCGACTGGGAGTCGGCGGTGAGGATGCCCGGACTAGCATGAAGGGATGTCCGAAGTCCCCGCCGCCGTCGTCGGCGAAGCCGACCTGCACGCGCATTCGACGGTATCGGACGGCACGGAGTCGCCGGCGCGGCTCATGGAGCAGGCGGCCGCAGCAGGGCTCTGGGGCGTCGCCCTCACCGACCACGACTCGACGAGCGGGTGGGCCGAGGCGGCCGCCGCCGTGCCGGAGACCGGGGTCGTGCTCATCCCGGGCATGGAGCTCTCGACCCGTGAGGGGTTCTCGAGCGTGCACATGCTCGCCTACCTCGTCGATCCGCTCGACGAGGGGCTGCTCGCCGAGACCGCCCGCATCCGCGAGTCCCGGATCACCCGGGCCGAGGAGATCGTGCGCCGTATCGGCCGAGACTACGAACTGAGCTGGGAGGACGTGCTCGAGCAGACCGCCGTCGGCACGACCATCGGCCGCCCGCACATCGCCGACGCGCTCGTCGCGCGCGGCCACGCCGCCACGCGCTCGGCCGCCTTCGCGGGCATCCTCCATCCGCGTTCCGGGTACGCGCAGCCCCACTACGCGCCCGATCCGCTCACCGGCGTCCGCCTGATCCGAGCGGCGGGCGGCGTGCCGGTGCTCGCGCACCCGGGCACCCGCGGTGCGGAGCAACTCATCCCACCGGCCAGGCTCGCCCGGCTCGTGGAGGCCGGGCTCTTCGGGCTCGAGGTCGACCACCCCGAGAACCGCGCGGACGCGAAGCCGCGGCTGCGTGCGCTCGCCGATCGATTCGGGCTCGCCGTGACCGGTTCGAGCGACTACCACGGCGCAGGCAAGCCCAACCGGCTCGGCGAGTCCCGCACGGCGCCCGACGTCGTCGAGCGCCTCATCGCGGAGGCCCGCGGGTCGGCACCGGTCATGCCGTAGCGCCCCTCCGGGCCGCGACGGAGCCGAGCGCCCGACGAGGAGCCGGGCGCCCGGCGATCGGTCGAAGCGGATGCCGCCGGCTCAGGCCTGGGGCGCTGCGCCGCCGGTGCTCGGACCGCGACGGCGACGGCGGCGACGCTGCGGCGCCGCGTTGCCGTCGTGGTGCTCGTGACCCTTGCCGTCGTGCGTGCCGGTTCCGGCCTCCGATGCCGCAGCCGGGTCGGTCTGCCTCACCGCGTCGCCGGCCTCGCCGACGCGCGTCCGGCGGCGCGCACGTGACCGAGGCGCCCGATCGGCGTCGCCCTCGGCGCGGCCTTCGCTGCGCCCGGCGGTGCTCGCTCGGGTCGGGGCCGCCGTCGGAGCGGCGGGCTTCAGCCGGCCCTTCGTGCCGGCGGGGATGTCGAGGTCGTCGTAGAGGTGCGGGCTCGACGAGTACGTCTCGGTGGGCTCGGGCTGGCCGAACTCGAGCGCGCGGTTGATGAGCGCCCACTTGTGCAGGTCGTCCCAGTCGACGAACGTCACGGCGATGCCCGTCTTGCCGGCGCGACCGGTGCGGCCCACGCGGTGGAGGTACGCCTTGTCGTCGTCGGGGATCGTGTGGTTGATCACGTGGGTCACGTCGTCGACGTCGATGCCGCGCGCCGCGACGTCCGTGGCGATGAGGACGTCCTTCTTCCCGGCCTTGAAGGCCGCCATCGCCCGCTCGCGCTGGTCCTGGTTGAGGTCGCCGTGCACGGCTGCCGCGTTGAAGCCGCGGTCGTTGAGCTCCTCGACGAGCTTGGCCGCCGCCCGCTTCGTGCGGGTGAAGATGACGGTCTTGCCGCGGCCCTCGGCCTGGAGGATGCGCGAGATCACCTCGTCCTTGTCGAGCGAGTGCGCCCGGTAGACGAGGTGCTTGATGTTGGCCTGCGTGAGGCCCTCGTCGGGGTCGGTCGCCCGGATGTGGATCGGGCGGACCATGAAGCGGCGCGCGAGCGCGACGATCGGGCCGGGCATCGTTGCCGAGAAGAGCATCGTGTGCCGCGTCGCGGGCGTCTGCGCCATGAGCTTCTCGATGTCGGCCAGGAAGCCGAGGTCGAGCATCTTGTCGGCCTCGTCGAGCACCATCTCGCTCACGTTCTTGAGCGAGAGCAGCCGCTGGGAGGCGAGGTCGAGGAGTCGGCCGGGCGTGCCCACGACGATCTGGGCTCCCGCCTTCAGCTGCTCGATCTGCCCCTCGTACGCCTTGCCGCCGTAGATCGAGACGATCTTCGTGGGGCGGTTCGAGGTGGCGACCTCGAGGTCCTCGGTCACCTGCACGCACAGCTCGCGCGTCGGCACCACGACGAGCGCCTTGACGCCGCCTTCGGGGTCGCCGCCGAGGCGCTGGATGATCGGGAGGCCGAAGCCGAACGTCTTGCCCGTGCCCGTCTTGGCCTGGCCGATGATGTCCTGGCCCGCGAGGGCGAGGGGGATGGTCTGTTCCTGGATGGGGAAGGCATCGATGATGCCCTTCCCGGCGAGGGCGTCGACGATGTCGGACGCGACGCCGAGGTCTGCGAATGTAGTCAAAGATCTGCCTGTCGGAGTTGCTGATGAGGGTGCGCCTCGTCTGCAACCACAGGCGCACGGACGCGGGTCCATCGCCCGCGTGCACCCCCAGTCTACCGGAGTCCCCTGAACGCCTCGGGATAGGCTGTGCTCGTGGTGTTCTGGACGAATCGGCGGGCCGCCCGCCCCGAGTCGCCGCGGCTGCGACCCCGCGTCGCGCCGACCGCGATCGAGAAGGTGGATTTCGCAGAGCTCGTCCCCGAGCCGGTCCCCTTCCTCGGCCAGGCCGCGTACATCCAGCTGGAGTTCTTCGAGGGCCTCGCCAAGGCCGTCGCGACCGCACCGTCGCTGCCCTCGAAGGAGGGACTGAGCGCGGCCGCGGGTGTCGCGCTCCGCAAGCACCATGCGCTCATCTCCGAGCTCCGCCGACTCGGCGTCGAGCCCGACGACGTGATGGCGCCGTTCGCGCCGGCGACGGATCGATTCCGGCAGGCGAGCGCCGGTGCCGACTGGTACGAGCTGCTGCTCGGCATCCACGTGACGGCCGGGATGCTCGACGGGTACTTCTCGCGACTCGCCGAGGGGCTCCCGGCCGACCTCGGCGGCCGGGTGCGCGCCATCCTCGCCGAGGAGGGAGCGGCGGAGGTGCTGGAGTCCGAGCTGCGCGCGGCGATCCACGCCGATCCCTCGCTCGCGGACCGGCTCGCACTGTGGGGCCGCAGCCGCGTCGGCGACACCCTGCTCATCGCCCGCTCCGCGCTGCGCGCGTCCGAGACGCCCGACCGCGCGGGCGCCCGCGTCGAGCCGGTGTTCACCGAGCTCATCGCCGACCACACCCGGCGGATGGATGCGCTCGGCCTGACCGCCTGA
>JAPSJU010000249.1 GCA_031178025.1 Agromyces sp.
GTGGCGTACTCCTCCCACGTGGCGGGCGGCTCGGTGATGCCCGCCTGCGTCAGGATGTCCTCGCGGTAGAGGTTCCCCATCGGACCGACGTCCTGCGGGATGCCCCAGATCTCCTCGTCGGGTGAGACCTGGTTCCAGGCCCAGTCGACGAAGTCACCCGAGAGGTCCTCGGCGCCGTACGGGGTGAGGTCGAGCAGCGACTCGGAGAGCACGAACGAGGGGATGTACTGGTACTCGACCTGTGCGACATCCGGTGCGCCCTCGCCGGCCTCGATGGCGCTGCGGAGCTTCTGGTAGTGCGGCAGGCCCTGTCCGACGTTCTCGACCGTGACGTCGATCTCGGGGTACTGCTCCTCGAAGAGCGCCACCTCGTTCTCGATGTCGGGCACCCACGTCCAGAACGTGAGCTCCGTGGGGGTGTTCAGCGCCTCCTCGCGCTGCTCCTCGGTGATGGGACCGGTGTCGCCTCCGTCGTCCCCGCCGGGGGCGCAGCCGGAGAGGACCAGTGCGACGGCGACGGCGCCGGAGCCCAGCGCCAGTGCTGTTCTTGGTGCGTTCCTCATGTCCTTCTTCCTTCGTTCATTGGAGGCCGGGCAGGACCCGGTCGTCTCACCCGTCGATCAGGGTCAGGCATGACCATGCCGCGAGGGGGACATCGGCGCCCGCCGCGTGCGAGGCGGCGGAAGTGGGGTCGGTCGCGTCGCGAGCGAGCGTGATCGTCGTCTCGTTCCAGCTCCAGTTGAAGACGAACCAGGCTCGTCGGCCGTCGGGCAGCGCGCCCGACGCGACGGTCACCGGAAGCTCGCGCTCGCTGACGAGCGCGTCGGCGATCGGCTCGGGAACCGCCCAGCGCATGAGATCCACGGCGAGTGCCGGCGAGGGCACCGTGCCGACGACCGTGATCCTTCCGGAACCGTGCGGCGTCGTGGTGACCGCCGGGAACCGGGAGAACCACGGATGCTCGTATCGTGCGAGCACCTCGGCGCCGTCGCTGATCAGGCCGTCGGCCCAGAGGCGCGCGCCGCCGTCACCGGATGCGGCGAAGGGATGCCCGGCGGTCACCGGCACCTCCCCGGCGAGGTTGGAGTACTCCTCGTAGTGCACGCCTGCGGCCTCGTGCAGCCGGTCGGGAGCGATCGCGACGCGGGCGCGTGCCTCCTCGTCGGCGTAGCCGGTTCGGATGCCGATGACGAGGTGTCCGCCGGCGGCGGCGTAGTCGCGCAGCAGGTCGAGGTCGGCATCGGATGCCACGTACAGCGCCGGCGCGACGAGCACGGGGAACCGTGCCGCGAGTCCGGCGGCACCGAGGCCGTGCGCCTGGCCGACGTGGAGGATGCGCGCCTGCGCGCCCGCCTCGATGACACCGCGGTGGAACGCGTCGACGATGCGCTGATACGAGGCGCGATCGGGGCTCCCGTCGGGACGCGCCAGCGGCGGGAAGAACTCGAACGCGAACCGGCTGTCGTTCGACCAGAGGATCGCGACGTCGGCATCGGGCTCGTAGCCGTCGAGTGCATCGCCGATGGCAGCGAGGTCGGCGCCGAGCCCGGCGAGCTCCTGGTACACCCGCCCCGGCTGGAGGCTGTGGGGCAGCACCCCGCCCCAGTAGGTCTCGGTGCCGTAGGGGAGGGTGTGCCAGTGCCAGTACTCGATCATCGCGGCGCCGCGCGAGATGAAGGCGAATGCCGCCTGCGTGAGCTGCCCGGGATAGGGCGGGAGGTTCAGCTCGGATCCGCCGATCGACTGCGCGTCGGTCTCGGTGACGAGGAACCGGGACTGCTTCGACGAGAAGATGCGGTCGGCCTGCCGCAGCATCGCCGGCACGCCCGAGGTGGTCCAGGGTGTCAGCGCCTCGAGCTCCTTGCTCGCATCGAGGTGGTCCTGCATGGCGTAGTACGGGTTGCCTGCGGTGAGGTCGAGCGATTCGACGAGCGCCTCGTCGTCGAGCGCCGGCCGCGGGTAGGCGATGCAGGTGGTGACGAACTGGCCCGGACGGGCGTACTCGCGCACGATGCCGGCCTGCCAGGCGATGAACTCGGTGGTGAGCTCGGCCTGGTAGCGCCGCCAGGCGAGGTCGTACTGCGGAAGGGAGTTGCCGTCGGGCGTCCAGAGGTCCGACCAGTCCGAGAGCCGGTGCGACCAGTAGGTCAGTCCCCATTCGCGGTTCAGCGTCTCGACGTCGCCGTACCGGGCCTTCAGCCGGCGCACGAAGCGCTGGAAGGATCCGCGGTTGTGGAACAGCAGCATGCCCGGCTCGTTGTCGACCTGGAACCCGATCACGGCGGGGTGCTCGGCATACCGGGCGATGACGGCGCGGATGACGCGCTCGGCGTGGAACCGGAACGCCGGGTGCGAGTAGTCCACCTCCTGGCGGCCGCCCCAGGGCACGGGCTGGCCGGTGCGGCGCTCCGCGGCGATCTCGGGGTAGGCCGTCTGCAGCCACGGCGGCACGGCATAGGTCGGGGTACCGAGGATGACGGCGATCCCCCGTTCGTGCGCCCCGTCGAGCACCGGCTGCAGCCAGTCGAGGTCGAACTCCCCGTCCCTCGGCTCCCACGTCGACCAGACGGATTCACCGACGCGGATGACGGTGAAGCCGGCCTCCTTCATGAGGTCGAGGTCGGTGGAGGTGCGATCCTCGCGGTGGTATTCGGCGTAGTACGCGGCCCCGAAGAGGATGCCGCTCGGGGGCTGGACGGGCTGGGTGGACGTCATCCGTGGCGTACTCCGTTGTCGACGCGTGAGGGCGGGGCGAGGGCGAGGAGGGACGAGATGTTATCGACAACATCATCATCCCGAACCAAGGATGTTGCCGATAACATCGGATGTCAAGCACGATTTCCAGCTGTGACGCGTCCGTGATGAATCCTCGGCGGTCGCGCATCGGCGGCGCACGGCGTACCGACGGGAGGGCTCGATGGGCACGAGCGCAGGCCCCCTCGACGAGCCCGATCCCGTGGGCACGTCGAAGCCGGCGACCATCTACGACGTCGCGCAGGCCGCGGGCGTGTCGCACCAGACGGTGAGCCGGTTCCTCAAGGGCTTCGAGGGCATCCGCCCAGAGACCCGCGAGCGCGTCGTCCGCGCCCTCGATGAGCTCGGCTACCGCCCGAACCTCACGGCACGCAGCCTGAAGTCCGGCCGCTCCCACCGCATCGGGGCCCTGACGCACGAGATCTCGCAGGTGGGTCCGAGCCGCGTCGCCGAGGGCGCGAGCATCGCCGCGCGCGAGGCCGGCTACGTGCTCGACCTCGTCTCGCTCGACGTGCACGATGCGCGCGCCATCGAGGAGTCCCTCGAACTCCTCACCCAGCACGAGCTCGCCGGCGTGCTCGCGCTCGCCTCGACCGACGAGATGGTGCGGGCGTTCCAGACCACGCGGTTCCGCGTGCCGGCGTACATCTCGGCGGAGGCCGATGACGCCGTCACGGGCCGCCGCTCCGAACTCACCGGCCTCGGACTTCCGGCCCTCGTCGGGCATCTGGCCGACCTCGGGCATCGCCGCCTCGTGCACATCGCCGGCCCGTCGACGTGGTCGGCGGCCCGCAACCGGGTCCACGCCTACGAGACGGCCGTCGCGCAGCGCGGGCTGCAGTCGCTCGGCGTGCTGCACGGCGACTGGTCGGCGCGGTCCGGCTATCGCGCGATCGCCGACCGCAGGGATTCGACGCGCGCGACGGCGATCGTGGCCGCGAACG